>JAFDJI010000868.1 GCA_019307545.1 Deltaproteobacteria bacterium
ACCCACGTCTGATCATCCAACCTGCCGGGCTGCGCACACCACCCACCGCCCACGACCGCGGGCGCTGCGATCAGCTGGTCCATGCTCTCCCCGAAGGTGAGCGTCGTCTCCGACGCGATCGAGCAGTTCATCTCGTCGGAGTGTTCCTCGAGCCTCCAGACGACGCCACTCTCCTCCACCTCGACCGTCGAGGTTATCCGTCGCCATAGGTGGTTGCTCGACGGGATCACCGCGCTCAACCCGTCTGCCTTCTCCACGAGGAGGATCTCGATCGACGGTTCGTGGCCAACCACCCGCCACTTGCCCTCCAGCCGTCTGAGGAGCCCACCGCTGTCGCCGATCAACAGCGAGGACTCGCGTTCGGCGATGGCCCCGGCGTGTTCGAGCAAAGCGACGATCGTGTAGAAGTCCTCGGCCTCGGTCGCCGTGAGCTGCACGGTTCGTGACAGGGGCCTCCCCACCGCCGCCTCGATGACCGACGGCGTGGACACGAACAGGACTTCCTCGCCGCGGAGGATGGAGTAGGCGAACCGCACCGGCACCGTCGCCTCCCCGGTCGGCGACCGCGTCACCGTGTAGTCCACTACCAGGTCGAACGGCCCGCCAGGCGCGACGAGCATCGCCGGGTGGGTGCGCATCCGATGGATCTCCACCGCGGCAGGGCCCACCTCGGGCACCGGCGGCTGCTCGGCCAACCGCACTGCCGCGGCGTGCTCCGCTCGAAACGCGGTCGCGTCGTCGAGCCCGACCGCGGTGTAGACCACGTCGGCGAGACTCTGGGTTCGCAGCACGATCTGCTCGGTGGAGATCACCGACAAGGTCAGCTCCTCGTCGGCCGCCGGAAAGCCGAAACAGCCGGTGCCCAAGGCCCGGTAGCGGCCCGGCGCGACCCACACGATGTCCTTCCACATGACCTGTTCGAGCACAATGCCGTACCGCCTGGTGACGTCCCAGGCGCGCCCCCTCTGGATGCGGACCCGCTCCCCCGATGGGCTCTCCCAAGAGCCATCGATGGCGGAGGACTCGCCGGGCGCGTAGTGGCTGTAGTGGAAGGGGGATTCCCTCACGATCCGCCGTTTGCCCGCCAGTGCATCCGCAGGGCTCGCCAACGACAGCAGCGTGACCAGCCCCAGCCAAATCAACAGCGCGAGTCGCATGGGCTACTTCCACCACGGGCGGCGACGGTCCATGGCCTCGTGGTCCTCCGCCATGGCCTTGTGCGCGGCCCGGCGCTGCGCACAGTGCTCACCGGTCGGTGCCGCCTCCACCAGGTTGAGCTCGTCGCAGCCCGTGGGCAGAAAGCCATCGGGCGGAACGCACGCGTAGCTAGCTCTCCACCGCTCCTCCTCCCAGTCGGGATCCCAATAGCGGTCGACGCACTCGTACAACTGGTGCTCGCTGCTCTGCGGCGCAGCGGCCGGCGATTCCCCCCGGTAGCAGGCGGCGATTTGCGTCGCGTATTGTTCACGACACTGCATGCAGCCCTCGTCGGCAGACTGCCCCAGGAGATCGACGGCATCTGCACACATCGGGCAGAACATCTGCTCGCAGTCCTGGCCCGCCCCGCCGGAGGGGGACATCGCTCCCACGAAGGCCCGAGCCACCTCGGCCCAGGGGTTGATCCCCAGCTCTCTGCGGAGGTCCGCCATGGTGCTGGGGATCTCGGGCGCGATCTCCCGGGCCCGCTCCGCCTCGGTCATCAGCGTGGACGCCTCCTCGCTGTCGGGGAGCACGAATTCTCCCGGCACAGATTCGGAGGTGCCGTCACGGGTACCGCGCACCCCAAATCCGCCGCCATCTCCAGCTCCCGCCGCCCCCGATCCCCCCGTGGCGACGGGCCTGCCGGACGCGTCGCACCGCCACGAGGGGGCGTTCAGCTCTACCCAGAGGCGGGCCTCGGGCTCACCGAGCAGGCCATCGGCCCACACCAGGAACCGCATCGAGACCGGCGAGTGCTCGGAGAGGGTGACCTCACCGGTCTCGGTGTCGCACAGCACCCGCCAGCTCCCACCGCGGGCCGGTCCCGTGGCGCACTTCCCATCCGTGGTGCACCGCCACCGGGGGCAGTTCCGATCGATCCAAGCCTCGGCGGTGCGCTGTCCGGGGAAGGGCGGCGCCATGACGATGTGGCGGAAAGGCTCGGGGTGTTCGCCATAGTAGACCGTGCCGGAGTCGGTCTCGCCGAACGCGAACCAGGTGTATTCGGTGAGGCTCGGGAGCGGCACGTTGGCGCTGACGTCGTCGGCGCTGCTGATGGGAGGCGACCA
>JAFDJI010000869.1 GCA_019307545.1 Deltaproteobacteria bacterium
GACCGACGACCGGTTCCTGCTCACCTCGAATCGGGGCCTGCTCGCCGATCTGGGGCCCGATCGTGGCCGACGGTTCACCTCGGTGCGCTGCACGGGACCCGGCCGACTGGTGATCGAGGGCGATGTGCCCCGCGGCGACGACGCCAGGGGGCTGTACCGGTTCGAGTTGGTGCTCGGCGATGCCCCGGCCTGGGCCGAGGCACTGGCCCCCTTCGTGCGCGAAGACGAAGAAGGCCAGCGCTTCGCGCGCCGACCTCCCTGGATGCCGGAGGACGAGCCCTCCTAGTTGATCATCACCATGCCGCCACTGATGGTGCACATACCGCTTCCGTCGACCGTGGTCATGGCGCCCTTCAGGTCCGCGGTGCCGGAGCCCTCCACCTTGGCGGTCGCCCCCTTCGCCTCGAAGCCGATCGACGCCTCGATCTTGACGTCGGTGCCGCCCTTCAACTCCGTTGCCGTGGTGGACTCTTCCTTGAAGTCCCCACCGGCCGTGAGTTTCATGTCTCCGCCGGACTCACCGATGATATCCCCGTCGGCGTAGTACTTCATGTCCCCACCGGCGGTGATGCTCACGTCCCCGCTCGCCGAGATCTCGATGTCGCCGTCGGCGTTGCTGATTTGGATGGCCGTGTCGGAGCAGCTGAACACGATGGACATGTTCCGGCTCTGGTCCCAGATCTCGACCGTCTCGCTCCCGCTGGCATCGTCGAAGATGAACAGGTGGCCGGAGCGCGACTTCCAGAAGCGGCGGTCGTTGTCGGGTGGCCCGCCGCCACCGCCGGGAGCGGCACTGATGCCGTGGTTGCTGTCGTGTTGGCTCCCGCCAGCGCCATCCGCAGCTTCGGCGGGCGGGATGTCGGTGCCGTTCCAGAACTGGCCCACGATGACACCGACGTCCTGGCTCCCCTGCATGAACAGGACCAAGACCTCGTCATCCACCTCGGGAATCGCGTAGAGCCCGCGTTCCGCACCCGCATTCGGCGAGACCTGGCGCAGCCACCAGGACTCCGGCTCTTCCTGCAAAGTGGGGAACTTGACCTTGACGCGCCCCAGCGTGTCCGGGTCCTCGATATCGACTACGATTCCTACAACAGCGAAGGGAACGGTCCCGGAGCTGGGACGTCCCGAATAATCGACTAGCTTGGCCATGGTAGACGAACCTCCACGAGAGCAAAGCCTATAGATCCTTCAGCAAGATAGAGGGTGGAACGGGGGGTCGTCAAGGCAGGATCACGGGTCTGGGACGGGGATCGCCCCAGGGCGTTATCCTGACGTGACGTCGGGAGAGTGTCATGACGTACACCATCGGATGTGGTCCCGCGAAGGTGATCGCGACCGGCAGCGTCATGGCCTTCTTCGGACACCCCCTCAGGTTCGATGTGGCGTACCTGGACCGCAACCACGTGTTGTTGTTGGAGTTCGCCAGAGCCCCTGAGATCCAGGACGTGGCCGTGCATACCGAATGGCTGCCCGATGGGATGAAGCTCACCCTGGTGAACTTCGATCAGGCCGACGGGAGGGGGAGCGCCAACCCTGTGCTGCTGTCCGAGTTCGAGGAGGAGTTGCTGTTCTTCCACTTCCGGGTGTTCCGCCTCGGCCAGAGCGACGACCGCACCGTCCACTACTCCTTCTACGCAGTCCAGAAGCAGGACGTGGACTGGACCCCAGGATAAACCTTCGCCCTGTGCGAGGTCCCGATGCACGATGATGCCCGTGCCGATCTCCAGGCCCTCCTGGACGCGCCCCCCTCCTCCACTCGCCGCCCCACCGTCCCGGCGCTCGAGGAACGCCTGTTCCAGGTGATCCCGGTTCTCGACCACGGCTTCGTCCGGGTGGTGGACTACATGGGTGACGATGCGGCCATCACGCAGTCCGCCCGGGTCTCCTATGGGCGGGGCACCAAGTCGGTGCTCGACGACCGGGGGTTGATTCGGTACCTGATGCGCCACCGCCACACCACGCCCTTCGAGATGTGCGAGATCAAGCTTCACGTGAAGCTTCCCATCTTCGTGGCGCGGCAATGGATTCGGCACCGCACCGCCAACGTCAATGAGTACAGCGCGCGGTACTCGGTACTGGACCGCGAGTTCTACGTGCCGGCCCCCGGGAACATGGCCGAGCAGTCCCAATCCAACCGCCAGGGACGCGACGAGGTGCTGGATGGTGACCAGGCCGCGCGGGTGATGGCGCTGCTCCGCAGGGACGCCCTGCAGGTCTACGACACCTACGAGGCCCTGCTCAACGATCGAGGAGACGGCGAGCC
>JAFDJI010000209.1 GCA_019307545.1 Deltaproteobacteria bacterium
ACCGACAAGCAGACCTGGAACCGACGCTATCGAGAGTACATGTCCAAGATCAAGACCGGCGACCCCCTGGAAGTGGCCGCCGTGCTCCGCGATCTGGCGCTGCTGCGGCAGGGCAAGACCCTGTCATTCGGTGAGCGAAAGATGTTCGACCAGGCCCACAGCCTCATCGTCCAGGAGCTTGCCGTCGCGCGCGACGCCAACGAGGACCTCATCAAGGAGGAGATCGAGGAGATCTTCGCCAAGGACGAGGCCGAGAAGAACAAGAAAAAATAGGCGCCAGGTTCGCCCTGCTCGCCAAAAAGGGGAGGCGCCTTCGAGATGGCCGCTCCGTTTCGCCTCTACAACACGCTCACCCGCATGGTGGAGCCCTTCGATCCGCTGGAGCCGGGCCGAATCCTGCTCTACGTCTGTGGGGTGACCGTCTACGACAACGCCCACATCGGCCATGCCCGCGCCATGGTGGTGTTCGACGTCATCGTCCGGTACCTGCGGCACCGCGGATGGGATGTCCGCTACGTCCGCAACTTCACCGACGTCGACGACAAGATCATCAACCGAGCCGCGGAGTTGGGCGAGGACCCGCTCACCCTCTCCAGACGCTGTATCGCTTCGTTCCGTCGCGATGCCGACGCGCTCGGCCTGATCCCGCCCACCGAAGAACCCCTGGTGAGCCAATCCATCGACGCCATCCTCGAGTTGATCCAGATGCTGGTGGACCGCGAGCACGCCTATGTCTCCGAAGGGTCGGTGTGGTTCGCCGTGGAGACGAACAGGACGTACGGCAAGCTCTCCGGACAGAAGGTGGAGGAGTTGCGCAACGCGGACGTCGGCGCGAAGCGCGCAGCGGCAGACTTCGCGCTCTGGAAGGCCGCAAAACCGGGAGAGCCGGCCTGGGACAGCCCCTGGGGCCCCGGGCGTCCGGGGTGGCACATCGAGTGCTCGGCGATGGCCCGCAGCTGCCTGGGCGACAAGATCGACATCCACGGGGGCGGACTCGACCTGGTGTTCCCCCACCACGAGAATGAGATCGCCCAGTCCGAGTGCGGCACCGGCCGGGAGCCCTTCGCGCGCTACTGGATGCACAACGGCCTGCTCACCATGAACAGCGGTGAGAAGATGGGCAAGAGCCTCGGCAACGTCGTCGACCTCGTCGACCTGCTCCAGCTCTACCCGGCCGAGGCACTCTGGCTCTACTACCTCCAGGACCACTACCGCTCGCCGCTGCCCTGGAACGAGGCCGCCCTTCCCGACGCGCTCTCCAAGCTGGCCCGCCTGTACGAGGCCAGGGAGGTGGCCGAGCAGATGGAGGGGACCGAGGACCCCGACGCGGTGGTGGCGTCCCTGGGCCGCGACGCCCGGACCGTACTGGAGTTGGGCCGAGCCTTCGAAGACCGCTTCCACGCCGTGATGGACGACGACTTCAACACCGCACAGGCGCTCGGGTACGCCTTCGAGTTGGCCCGCGCCATCAACCGGTTCTCCGCCCACAAGAAGGCCGGTCGCCGCGGCGGTCCGGTGGTGGCACCGGCCCTGGCCGGGTTGGGCCTCCTGCAGACCTTCGGGCTGCTCACCCAGGACCCGGCGGCGTTCCAAGAAGAGGTGAAAGACAAGCGCCTCGCGGCGATGGGCCTCTCCCGGGACGAGGTGGAGCGCTTGATCGCCGACCGCGCCACAGCCCGGGCAGAACGGGACTGGGGGCGTGCGGACAGCATCCGCGCTCAGCTCACCGACCTCGGCATCGCCGTCATGGACCGTGCCCGCGGCGAGGTGGAGTGGCGCGTCCGACTCTAGAAGCTGAGACCGAGGCCCGCCTTGAACAGGGTGTGCCCGTCTTCCAGTTGGCCGCGCACCTCTCCGCTTTCGGAACCCACCACGTCGATGCCGCGGCGCATGGTGGCGAGCCCGACGTCGATGGCGACGTTGTCGGCGATGTCGTACCCCACGTTGACGTCCAGGCCGGTGGAGTAGCCGTTGCGGGCGTAGGCCAGCCCCCGCACCACGCCCCCGGTGAAGTAGACGGGGCCGACCTCGCCGCCGACCTCCGCACCCAGCGCCAGGGACGGGACGAGGAGGGTGCTGTAGCGGTACACCACCGCGCTCTCGTCGCGCTCCTCGGTGAAGTAGATGAAGTCGTTCAGGTGGAACCCGATGCGACCTCCGACCCAGAACCGGTTGGATTCCAGGTCGAGCGGGAGTCGGACCAACCCGTCGATCTCCAGGTTGTTCAGGGCATCCCGGGCGACCTGTCCGGCGAAGGCCTCGGTGGTGATGCCATAGTAGGTGGCGCGGTAGCCGGCGTGCAGGCCGAGCATGGGGAGGTCCGGAATCCAGCCGCGGGCGTCGATCTCGAACCCCTGGGGGGTGGCGTTCTCGGCACCTCGATCGCCACCGACCGCGAAGACCTGGTCGATGAGCGGCCCGCCGTCTCCTTCGGGCACCTGCGCGAACCAGTAGCTGGAGATCACGTAGCTGGCCCGGGTGCGAAGCCAGGGCTCGTCGGCATCACGTGCCGGTGAGGGAGGGCGTTCGGAGGTTGGGAAATCCGTGGCGGCTTCGACCGGCTCCGTTTCGGTCGTCGCTGCCGGCTCCGTTTCGGTCGTCGCTGCCGGCTCCGTTTCGGTCGTCGCTGCCGGTGCCTCCTCGGTCGGTGCCTCCTCGGTCGGTGCCTCCTCGGTCGGTGCCTCTTCGGCCGGCTCCGGAGTGGTTTCCTCTTCGGGAACGTCGGCCACCGCCGGCGCCCAGACCGAGTCCACCCGGCCACCGTGCTCCACGCGTACGAGTGCGACGTTGCCGCGCCACCGCTGGACGAGGGCCACCTGCTCCGGGCTCCCCACCACCGGGATGCGCACCGGGCCCACCGCACTGGGCAGTTGGGCCAACGCCGCCGCCGCGTGCAGGTTGCCGGCCCGGGCACGGACCTTCGCCAAGGAGGGCAGGTTCCCGGCCCTGAAGAGGGCCAGGCCCGTGCCATGGGCATCCGTGGTCACCGAGGGGGTGATGGTGCCGTCGGTGCCCACCGCGTCCAGAGAGACCGTGATGCCGGGGACCGGGTACCCGTAGGCGTCCGTCGCCACCACCAGCAGCGGCGTGCCACTCACGCCGTCGTTGGTCAGGCGATCCCAGGCCGGGATCAGCAACAGGTGGCGCACCGGCGCACCGGTGGGATCGGCCTGGACCTGGGCCAACACTTCGATCGGGCCCAGCGGGTTGGTCTCGAACCGGGCCTGGTAGCCGTCGTCGCCCCGCTCCACCTCGCCTTTCAGGGTCGCCCCACCACCGGTGAAGAGCACGGTCGGGGCCGTCATCGCCTCCCCGTCCGCCCCGGTCACCTGGGCAGAGATGGACAGATCGGTAGCCCCGACTTCGAGGACCTCCGGATCAGCCGTCAGAGAGAGCCGGGTCGACAGCGCGGTGACCAGCCCGAAGTCCTCGTGAGCGACCTGCTTCTCCTGGTCCGGGATCTCCACCACCACGTTCACCCGACCCGGGGTGGCGGGCGGGGTGTACTGCGCGACATAGATCCCATCGCCTTCGTGGGTGGCGGACCCCACTTCGCCCGCGTCCACGGTGAACGACAGCCGGGCGTCCGGGTCGGGGGCACCGTCGGGGGTGCGCACCAGCGCGCGGAAGGGGATCTGGAGGGAGGGATCCGCCGGCAACCCGACCGGCGCCGGGAACAGGACGACCCGACGGGTCTCGGGCACCCGCAGGTCGATGTCGGACTCGATCGGAGTGCCGTCTCGCACCGTGGTCGCCTTTGCGGCGTACACGCCCGGCGGCACCGTCACCGGCACCTCCGCACGACCGCCGGCCCCAGAGGTGGCGGGCCCGAAGGTCTCGCCCCCGATCTCCATGGTCACCGTGGCACCGGCCGGCGCGAGGATCGGGTAGTCGACACGTCCCGAGAGGCGGATCACCGTGTGCCCGTGCACCCGGATCGGATCGCGCCGATCCGCCACGGTGATCAGGGCGAGGTGGGGGTAGTTCACCGCCTGGGGCGTGAACCGGGCCGTGTAGGTCCCGTCGCCGTTGGAGACCAGCCCCTTCACCTGGCCGCTGCTGGTGTTCACCAGGATGTCCGCTCCGTCCAACGCCTGCCCCTTGGGGCCCACCAGGGTGATCGTGAGGTCGGCGCCGAGATCCCGACCGACCAACAAAGCCGCGGGGCTGGCGGAGACGGTGACGGCCCGCGCCACCGAGGGCAGGACGTCGAACCGGTAGGACCGCTCGACCTTGTCGCGATCCGGAGTGCGCGCCTTCAAGGTGATCGTCACCGCGGTCCGCTCGGTGGCACGGGATGGGAGGTAGTCGAAGGCGTGGAGCCCGCCGCCCAGGTGCTCCCAGCCGCTGATGACCCCATCGGACGCGGTGAGTCGTGCATGCAGATCGGTGATGGGGGCGCCGGTGGGACCGAGCGCGAGGACGTGGAGCCGAGCGGCGGTCGAACCGTCCGCGACCAGGGAGCCCACGGGCAGGAACTCCACCAGACCCGGTGCCGGCAGGGGATCCACCTGAGCGAGCGCAGTCCCGGCGAGCACCGGAGCCGTGCCAACGGCAGAAAGGGCGAGAGCGAGTACCAGTAGCCGGATGTGTCGCATGAACCCTCCCGAACAGGAGCATCGGACGGCGCGCAGACGGTCGACCTGCAAGGTTAGCCCGCCTCCGGGGGGGCTGACTGTCAACGCCCTGTCAGGCTGCTCAGCGCATCGTTCCACAACAGGTCGTGATGGTCCGCAGCATCTCGTGACGATTGAAGCGAAGGTCTCTCCGTCCGAATGCACACAACCCAATGGATGGGGGCATCACATGGACACCGTCAAGATCGCACTTCTGGCTGTCGGCGGACTGTTGACCTTCACGGCCTGCGAGGGTGGCACGGAGCTTCCCGACTGGGGCTACCTCGACACCGGAGACACCGGTTTCCAGGAGGACATCGACGCGGTGATCGGGGAGGTCAGCTACTCCTGCTCCTACGGGAGCCCGGACAGCTGGTATTTCACCTCCCGGATCGACGGTTGGGCCGGTCTGGCCACCCTGGACATCTTCGAGACCGGCGATGGGCACTGGCCGAGCGAGCCAGCGGCGGTGTGGAGCGAGTCCCACACCCTCACCAACTCCGACTACGACCAGGGCGGACAGTGGGACGAGTGGTCGATCACCCTGCGCCACGTGACCACGATCGCCCAACAGGTGTCCGGGCAGTCGACCCTGTTCGGGTGTGCGTGGAACGACGGCGGGTCGCTGGCGTTCATGGAGACCATCTACGACGACTCCGGGCGCGAGCAGGACTGCGTGATCTGGGGCCACGAGTCCCAGCAGTACTTCAACGGGTACCGGGGCAACGCCTGCGTCTGTCTCGACAACGACGGAAGCTGCTCCAACTAGCGACTACAACAGGCGCCGGGCCTTGATCTCCAGGTACCGGCCCAAGAGGGTGGAGGTCAGCCGGTCGGGGGTGGCATCCACCACCAGCGCACCCCGTCGACGCAGTGCCGCCAGGGAGGTCTCCCGCCATGCGGTCAGCTCCGCGGCAGCCCCGCGGGTGTAGTGGTGGACGGGGCGGGTCGCGGGGCGGTTCACTAGGTAGTCCAGGTCCGGGTCCCGCATCCACACGCACAGCGGCAGGTGACGACCCGCCAGTCCCCCCACCAGCGCCTTGGCGAGGGTGGCGTTGGGCTCGTCCACCACCGCGGTCATGAGCACCACCAGACTGCGGCGGCGGACCCGCTGGGCGAGGTGCCGGAAGGCGAGCGCGTAGTCCGGCTCGTGCAGGCTGGGGAACAGGTCATAGGTGCCGCGAATGAGTCGACTGCCCGACCGCGCCCCACCCCGAGGCGACAGCCAGGCCCGCACCCGCCGGTCGAAGGCGAGCAGCCCCACCCGGTCGCCGTGCCGCAGGGCCACCTGGCCCATCATCAGCGCCGCGTTCAGGGCGTGATCGAAGGTGGTCAGGCTGCCGCTGCGGGCGCTCATCATCCGCCCGCAGTCGAGCATGAAGATCAGGTTCTGGTTGCTCTCCTGCCCGTATTCGCGGGTGATCAGCTCCCGTTTCCGCGCCGTGGCGCGCCAGTCGATGTGCCGAAGCTCGTCGCCCAGCACGTAGGGCCGCAGCCGCTCGAACTCGTTCTCGCCGCCTGGGCGGCGCCGCACCCGCACCGGGATCCGACGCTCGTCGTCCCGCGCCTTGAGCCCGTAGTGCCGAAGCTGGCGGAAGCTCGGGTAGACCCGGATGCTCCCGGGGACGCGCAGCGCCCGTTGCCGCTCCCACAGCCCCAAGGGGGAGCGCCACCGGACCGTCACCGGCCCGAAGACGTGCTCTCCGCGCTGGTCCATCTCCACCTGGTAGGAGACCTCGGCTTCGTTGTAGCTGTGGAGCACCAGGGAGATCGGGAGCCCCCGCCGCTCCCCGGGCGCGTCGTCGGTGACCCGCAGCCGGAGGGTGCGACGCCCCAGGTTGGAGAGGACCAGGCACACCTCGAAGGGCCGCCCCACCGACTGGACCGCGGCCACCGTGCGCCGCGCCTCCAAGGCGCCGCCCGCCAAGAGCAGGTCGAGGCCCGCGATCATCGCGATCACCAGGTCGACCGCGATCATCGGCAGCAGCGCCGCCTTCACCCAGAAGGTCACCGCGGCGATCACCAGCGGGATCACCGCGAGGATCACCAGCCGGCGGGTGGGGATCACGCCTTTTCGCCT
>JAFDJI010000870.1 GCA_019307545.1 Deltaproteobacteria bacterium
CCACTCGGTGCACGCCTCGGCCGACCCCAGCGTCGTGGCCACCCTGGCGGAGGGCAACGCGTCAAGTTGGCTGGACGCCATGGGCATCCCCTGCGACCAGGCGTGCGTCATCGACGCAGTACCCCTGGTGGTGAGCGGCTACAACGCGGTTGAGATCGACATCTCGGTGCCCATCCCACCCATCATGGGCTTCGTGGTGCCCACCCAGGAGGCATCCGCGCATTTCATAATGCTCCTGGACACCCAGGGCGGCGCATTCAGCGGTTAGTTGGGGTCGCGGAGGAACCAGATGTCCCGAGCCCGGCTCCTCGCGCTGGTGGTTGCGCTGGCGCTCCTCGTGGTCGGATCGTGGTTCCTGGGGTCGCGGCCCGCCTCTGGGCCCAACGTGGTCCTGGTGGTCATCGATACCCTGCGCGCCGATCACCTGGGGGCGTGGGGGTACGACCGACCAACCTCCCCCGAGTTGGACCGCCTCGCCGCCTCCGGGGTGCGCTTCTCCCGGTTCTTCAGCAACTCCTCCTGGACGCGTCCCAGCATGGCCGTCGTGCTCACCGGCCACTACGGGCGGACGGTGGGCGTGTACGAGGAGGCGTACGACGTGCTCCCCGAGAGCGCGACCACCCTCGCCGAGAGACTCGAGGGCGCCGGGTGGGTGACCCTGGGGGTGACCTCGAACCCGAACATCAACGGCTGGTTCCAGTTCGACCAGGGGTTTGACGCCTATGTCGACAGCGAGGTGGTGTTCAAATTCATGCCCCTCGAGGGGGGGTTCCAGCGTTTCGGCGCCGAGAGACAACGCCTCGCGCCCGCGGACCGGGTCACCGATCAGGCCCTTGCGCTCGTCGACGACCACGCCGATGCGTTGCGGGGCGCTCCCTTCTACCTCCAGGTGCTGTACATGGACCCCCACCTGCCGAACGACCCGCCCGAGGTGCACGTGGAGGCCGTGGGTGGGGGACGGGGGCGATTGGCCCGCTATGACGGCGAGGTGCGCTTCTCCGACGCAGAGGTCGGCCGGCTGCTCCGAGAGCTGGATCGCCGTGGCCACCTGAAGGACGCGCTGGTCGTGGTGACCAGCGACCACGGCGAGGGACTCCGTGACCATCCCGAGCTTCCGCTTTCGAGCACCCACGGTCACCACCTCTACGACTCGGTCCTCCACGTCCCCCTCATCGTGGCCCAACCCGGCCTGGATGCGGGGCGGGTGGTGGATGAGCTCGCCGCGTCCATCGACCTCGTGCCCACGGTCCTGGATCTCCTCGGGCTCCCGGCCGACCCCTCCCTGCCCGGGCATTCCCTGGCTCCCCTGATCGAGGGGTCTGGTCCCGTGCCGGGGCTCCCGGACCGCATCTTCGCGGAGACCGAGTTTCGGTACACCCAGAAGATCGCGGTCCGCACGGAGGCGTCCAAGCTCATCCTCAACGAGGACTGCGCGGCGTTCCAGCGGGACGGCACCCACGAGGGTCGGAAGCTCGGGCCGAGGGAACGTGAAGCGCTCTTGGCGGTCTCCCCGACCGAGGCCTATCGGATGGACGGGAACCCCGAGGGCCCGAGCCGCGACCCGGACGTGCCGGAGGACGCAATGCAGGCCCTGGCCGGATCCCTGGAGAAGTGGGTGGGCGCCACCCCGGCGCGTGAGCCGGAGCGGAGAGATCCAAACGACGTGGTCACCCACGCCGATGGGTCAGTGGTGCCGTTCGGTTCCCAAGGCGCGATACCGGATCTCGACCCCGGCGTGGCCGAGCAACTCCGGGCGCTCGGATACCTCGGCGGTGGCGACACCGATGTGCCGTAGGCCCGTTCGGGCACGGGCACGGGCACGGGCACGGGGGCGCTAGGAGCCGTCGGCCAATGCCCGACGGCTCCTAGCGCTTCGGGATGGTGATCGGGGTGGCGTCGAGTCGGATCGGCGGGCCCCCTGCGTCCGCTTGGAACCAGAGTTCCACCGAACCGGAGAACCGCTTGCCACGAGGGACCGGGAAGGCAGCCTGGAAGTAGAACTGCTCCGCCGGTTCGGCCGACCAGCCGACCCGTTCCCGGGTGCCGGCTGCGACCGCGCGCTCCTCCCAGACCTCGAGGTCGCTGTCCAGGATCCGCGCCCAGGTCCATCCAGGCGCGCCCGGATTGACGCGTGCCCGGATCTCGAGCAGGCCCCTGCCATGGGAATTCACCTCTGGCGATGAGCGCTTGCGGATTGGTTCGCCGGTCGGCAGGTACCAGGGCACGTATCCCTTGGTTTCGATCGTCGCGGTCGCATCCGCCAG
>JAFDJI010000210.1 GCA_019307545.1 Deltaproteobacteria bacterium
CAAGGTCACGGTGCTCGGTGCCCTGGTGACCCTGCAGTGCGCCATCCTGGCCACCATGAACTACGTGCTCCTCCAGATGGGCGGAGAGTATGCCTTCGGCCTGCTCGCCTTGAACGGGGTGACCATCCTCACCGGGCTGGTGGGCATGTCCATGGGGCTGTTCATGTCCTCGCTGTTCTCCAGCAGCGAGGCCGCGGTCGGCACCCTGCCCCTGGTGCTCATCCCGCAAATCACCTTCGGTGGCCTGATCGTGAAGGTGGGCAACATGAGCCTGCTGGCCAAGGCCGTCTCGTGGACCATGATCACCCGCTACGCGTTCGAGGCCAGCATCAAGACCGGCGAGAAGATCTGGGTGCCGAAGTTCGGGGCCGCCCGGGGCGAACCCCTCAAGGTGTCCGGCGCCCTGTACGACCTCGGGTTCCGCTCATCCGCTGTTGATGACATGGGACTGCCGATCCTGGTCCTGATCCTGGTCCTGGTCGCTGCAGAGCCGCCTCTTGGGGATGTTCCTGTTGGGCGTCGCGGCCTGTCCGCGCCCACCACCACCACCGCTCGACTACGCGGCGCCGCCGCACCTCCCCGCCCCGGAGGCGGGCGTCTATGGCCGCCACGAGACCACCTCGGTCGACCCCGTCGTGGCCTCTGTGGTCGGAGAGCGCGCCCTGGATGCATACCTGTCTGGTGCGGCCGCCGGTCTCGCCCTGGCTGCGGTGGGCGGCGACGAGACCCTCGATTCCTGGGAGATACGAGAAGCCGCCTGGCGGGCCGGGTACGCCTACCCGGTGGAGGGGGCGCGGCAGTTCATCGGCTCGCCGGAGGCGCCCCCACCGCCAGAGATCCAGGCCTGGCTGGCCACGGTCGACCCCGAGGCTGACCTTGGGCTGGTTCGAGCCCGCAGCGCCCAGATGGAGACCTGGATTGGCCTGGTCGCACACCCCCGGGTGCGCCTGGGCACGCAGCCGCGACGGGTGGCGGTGGGGGACGCGGTGACCCTGCCCTCCCTCCCCGGCGCACGGTACCTGGTGGCGGCGTCCGACGGTGCCGTGCGTTCGGGGACGCTCGATGCACCGGCATCGGTGCGGGTGGACCTGGACGGGGAATGGTTGTTCCAGGTGCTCCTGGGGGATGTCCCCGCGGCCACCTTCCCGGTCTACGCCGGCACCGATCCCCCACGTGAGAACCTGCTCCAGTCTCGCGCCCACCCGGTGGTCGATGCCACCACGGCCGAGGAGGCAACCACGGACCTGCTGGCCTCCATCCGAGACGCCTACGGGCTGTCTCTGTGGACACGGGACCCCATCCTGGACGCCACCGCCCAACGATTGCTCCTGGAACCAGGGGCGAATACGAAAAGCGCACTTGCCAGCCTGGGGATCACCGATCCCGTTCACTCATGGGGCTGCAGCGCCCCGGTCGTCGAGGCGTGCCTGGATGCGGTGGTGTGGGAACCCTCCGAGCGCAGCGCGCTCCTTTCCGCCGACTACATCTACTTCGGCATCGCCGCGGCAACAGGAGCAGGTAAGGTACGACTCCGCGTTGTCCTCTCTGGAGAGTAGACCCTGTCGCATGTACCTACCATCGATCGCATCGCCCTCGCGGAGGTGAGACTCCTCCGGGAGACCCAGAAGGGCAATCCCATCGCGTTCCGATCCCTCTTGGAGCCCTACCTGCCCGGGATCTGGTCCATCTGTCGCGGCTTCTGCGCGTCCGCGGCCGAGGCGACGGAGGTTGTTCTGGGGTTCCGGGACGACCTGCACGGAAGGCTCCGCGCCTTCCACCACGACCGTGCCTTTGGGGTCCAGCTCTATTCTGCTCTGTGGCAGTACCTGACCGAGGACCTGGAACCACCCAGGGGGCTCGGCATCCAAGCCGTGTACCCGGCACCAGGGAAGGCGCTCCGCCCCCCTGGACCCGACGACGACCGGATCATCCGCGAGATCCTCGCCATGACGCCACCCATCCCCAGGCTCGTCTACCTGTTCTGGATGATCACGGACCTCGATGCCGGCCGTCTCGCACAGATGCTCGGGGTCCCCGAGATGGCCGTCCGCGAAGCACGCGCCAACGTCACCGCCCGCATCCAGGAGGGACTGTCCCAGTGACCCGCGACGACGCCATCCGTCTCCTTCCCTGCTACGTGAGCGGAGATCTGCCGCCCGAGGTCCACGCGGAGATGGACCAGATCGTGATGCGGGACCCCGAGCTCGGACAGCTCACAGACCAGCTGCGGAAGCAGAACGAGCGGGTGGTGCGAGCCTTGTGCACGGAGGCCCCGGACGCGCTGGTCTCTTCGTGGAACCTGGACCTCGCGGACCCGACTCCAGCCTCGGAGACGCCACCCACAACTCGGTATTCGCGCACGCCCTTCCTGATCACCCTCGCGGCGTTGGCTGCGGCGATCCTGTTGGCGGTGGCCCTGGTGCGGAGCATCGGACCCGACCCGCAGAGCCCGACCAGCGTCCAATCGGTCGCCTATGCGCACGAGATCGCGATGGCCGGCCAACTCGAGGCCCTGAGCCCGACGGACACCCAGACACTGGGACGGGCATTCGCTGCGGCTGGCGTCCCCAGCCGGATCCGCGACGTGCCGGATCTCACCCGCCTCGGCCTCGAACCCGAGGCGGTCTACATCATCCCCGGCCAACCCCCCGGGTCCGCGGTCCGCTACCGCGGCGCCGAATCCGAGTACCTGTGCCAGATGTGGCTGGGCATGGGCATCCCCGGGCAGGGCGTGGCGCTACGCGATGTCGCCGGCCTGCAACTCCATGGCTTCCAGTCCGATGCGCTCGCTTTGGTGATGTGGACCGAGGGCAACCTCCTGTGTGTCATGAGCGCCGAGGTCCCCCTGGACGACCTGCTCGCCCTGGCCGTGCGACGGGTCGCTCCGAAGTAGCGGAGACCCAATCGAACCGGCGACCTTTTCCGCAGCGTCTCAACGGAGTACCTTTGCGACGACACTGGAGGAGTCCATGGACAGTCGCCGCGGAATCGGGCGCACCGAAGTGATCATCGGAATCGCGGTGGTGGCCGTGGTGGCCCTGATTACCCTTCCGCTCTGGCTCAACACCTCGCGGAAGTCGGGCCGGGCCGAGGTCCCACTGAACGTCGATGCGATCAAGCTGGCCGAGGTCACCTACAACGAGGCGTTCGACGAGTTCGTGAGTGCCGAAGCCGCACCACGTGCAACAACCGCCGTGAACACCGAGAAGGTGGCCTGGGCACCGTCCCCTGGCTTCGTCAAGCTGGCCTGGGAGCCGGAGGAGAAGCAGTTGTACGGGTCGTATATGGTCGTGGCGCGAGACGACGACTTCACGGTCACCGGTACCTGCGACCTGGATGGCGACGGGCAACGCGCGGTCTTCACCGCGAACGCCACGGACAACGCCACCATGACCACTGACGAGAGCATCTACTGAAGGGCGCGATCGTCGCGATCGTCGCCTGGAGTCTGACGGCAGCGGCCCACCAGTCACTGCGCGCGGGGGGACCTCCGGTGCCGGATCCGCCCGCCATCCGTCCCACGGCCGACCTGTGGGCGGCGACTACCCTTGGGCGGCACTCTGCGGCCGCGTCGGTGCTCTGGATGCGGACCGTCACCCGCTATGTCGCCTTGGAGGACCCGGATCCGGAGACGGCCCGGTGGATCGAGGAGGCGATCCTCACCTGCGCCAGTTTGGACCCGCGGTGGCGAGTGCCCTCCACCTACGGGTCCCTCATGCTGGGGTCCATGGGTGAGGTCGACGCCTACGAGCGCGTCTTGGAGGCGGCAGCACACCAGTGGCCAGATGACCCATGGTACCCAACCGCGCTGGGAATGAGCCGCTACCTTCACCGACAAGACCCCGAGGGCGCAGCACGCTGGCTCGATTGGGCGGCAGGCGTGTCCGACGCCTCACCCATCTACACCTACGCTGCGGCACGGATGCGTCGACGGGCCGACAACGGGGCGGTTCCGTGAAGTTGGCGGTCGGTCTGGGAAGCAACCTCGGGGATCGGCGCTCGATCCTGGAGATGGTACTGCGAAGGTTGGACGCACGCCCCGGGCTGTCCGTCGTCCGCACGTCCCGCTGGTACCGAACCCCACCCATGCGTGGTGGCACCGCCCACGGCTGGTTCCTGAACGGGGTCACCTTGCTGGAGTGTGACCTGTCGCTGGAGGCACTTCTGGCCTTCTGCATCTCGCTGGAGGAGCAGGCTGGGCGACGTCCGGCCAGGTTCTGGGGCGATCGCCCGCTGGACCTCGACCTGCTCCTCGCCGAGGGGGTGGTGCACGACGACCCGGCCCTCACCCTGCCCCACCCGGGTGTGGCCAACCGCCCCTTCGTCCTGGTGCCGCTGTTGGAGGTCTGGCCCGACGCCCGAGATCCCAGGACCGGCCGGCCCTGGGCGGAGTGTCCCCCGGCCCCGGGTCCGCGCCCCGTCCCCGTTGGGGTGACCGCCCGCCCCTTCGCTCGCTAACAGGCCTGGGATACTTGCGAGTGCTGGCAAGTCTGATAGGTGAGTGAGCCCTCATTCAGAAACGGACGGGAATGAGCGAGGCTTCCGAAAGGCGCACCAACAAGCGCAGCCTGATCATCGAGGCGGCCGTGGAGGTGTTCGCCGAACGGGGCTTCCACCAAGCGCGCGTCAGCGATGTCGCTCGCCGTGCCGGAGTAGCCGACGGGACCATCTACCTGTACTTCAGGAACAAGGAAGACCTCCTCCTGTCCATCTTCGAGGAGAAGATGGACATCTTGCTCGCCAGCCTGGGCGAGATCCTGGAGGGGGTCCACGACCCGATCGAGCGCATCCGCCGCTTCACCCACTTCCACTTCGACCAGGTGCGGGTGAACCGCTTGGCAGCAGAGGTCCTGCAGGTCGAGCTTCGCCTGTCCAACAAGTTCATGAAGGAGTACCGCCCGGAGAAGCTGTGGTCCTACCTGGGCGTGTTCGGCCAGATCGTGCGCGACGGCCAGGCGCAGGGCTTGTTTCGACCCAACATCGACCCCTTCATCGCCATGTGGTCCTTCTTCGGGGCCATGGACGAGCTTGCAATGCAGTGGGTCCTTTCCAAGAAAGGCGACCGGTTCTCCCTGGATGCCGCTGCTGTGCAGGTCGCCGAGACCTTCATCCGCGGCATGCTCGTCGACGACCCGGCCGTGAAAACGAAAAACGAGGAGGTATCTTGAAAATCGGCGTCTGCATCAAGTCGACACCGGACACCGAAGCTCGCATCACCGTGCGGAGCGGAGGAGACGGGATCGATCCGACTGGCATCAAGTTCATCATCAGCCCCTACGACGTGTTCGGGCTCGAGGAAGGCGTACAGGCCAAGGAGAAGCTGGGCGGCGAAGTCGCCCTCTACACCGTGGGCGACAGCAACGCGCAGAAGAACCTCCGCGACGGTCTCGCCCTTGGCGCCGACCGCGCCGTCCACATCAACGACCCGGACATCGTCGGCTCCGACTCGCTCGCCACGGCACGCGCACTCGCGGCCGCCATCAAGGCGGACGGCATGGAGATCGCATTCTGCGGGATCAAGGCTGCCGACGACGACAACGTACAGGTCCCGGCCATGCTGGCCGAGTGTCTCGGTTGGCCCCAGGTCTCCTTCGTCAAGGACTTCGAGACCGATGGCACCACGTTCACCGCCACCCGCAATGTCGGCGGAGGCGTAGAAGAGGTGGTGAAGGGAAACCTGCCCGCAGTCATCACCGCGGACCGCGGTTTGAACGAGCCCCGCTACGCCAAGCTCCCGGCGATCATGAAAGCGAAACGGAAGCCCCTGGTGACCAAGGACGCCGCCGCGCTCGGCCTATCAGCCGACGACATCGCGCCCTCGGTCGAGCTGTTCAATTACGCCCCACCTCCCGGGCGCCCCAAGGGAAGGATCATCGACGGTGACACCGCCGAGGCCAAGGTCCACGAGCTGATCCGCCTTCTCCGCGACGAGGCCAAGGTCCTCTGAGCACCGCGAACCCGCAAACACTGGAGTCGACATGAGTGGAATCCTGGTCCTCGCGGAGCACGAGGACGGCAAATTCAAGAAGACAGCTTTCGAGCTGATCGGCAAGAGCACGGAGCTTGCAGCCACCCTGGGCACGAAGGTGGCAGCAGTGGTGCTCGGCGACGCCCCGGCGGGCGAGTTGGGCGCCTTTGGCGCCACCACCGTCTACCAGGTGGCTGGCGACTTCTCCACGTACGGAACCCTGAAGATCGTCGCCGCGCTGGCAGCGGTGATCGCCCAGGACGGGTCCGACGTGTTCCTCGCCCCGACCACCTTCACGGGTCGTGATGCCATTCCCCGCCTCGCTGCCCGTCTGGGCACAGGCCAGGGCTCGGACTGCACCGACCTGAAGGTCGACGGCGCCCTGGTGGTAGCACGCCGACCCATGTACGCCGGAAAGGCCTATGTGGACGTGCGAATCACCAAGAAGCCCGCCATCTTCACGGTGCGCCCCAACAGCTTCGGCCAGCCCGAACCGGCTGGCGGCTCGGCGGAAGTGGTGGCCGTGCAGGCCGACCTGAGCGCGCCGGACGTGGAGCTGGTGGACAGCCGGAAGCCGGAGTCGGAGGCGGTCGATCTCACGGAGGCCACCCGCATCGTGAGCGGCGGCCGCGCACTGAAGACCAAGGAGAACTTCGACGGCCTCATGCGTCCGCTCGCGGCGGCCGTCGGTGCCACGGTGGGCGCATCGCGCGCCGCCGTCGATGCCGGCCTCGCTCCCCACAGCGACCAGGTCGGCCAGACGGGCAAGACCGTCAACCCGAACCTGTACATCGCTTGCGGCATCAGTGGTGCGATCCAGCACCTCGCGGGGATGCGGACCTCGAAGGTCATCGTCGCCGTCAACACCGATGCAGAAGCCCCCATCTTCGAGCATGCCACCTACGGCATCGTGGGCGACCTCTTCCAGGTGTGTCCGGTGCTCTTGGAGGCGTTTCAGAAAGAGCTGGGGACGGGCTGATCATCGGGCACGCGTTCCGATTGCCCGGGAACGGGAGCGGGAGCGGGAGC
>JAFDJI010000871.1 GCA_019307545.1 Deltaproteobacteria bacterium
GCGCACCCGGTAGCGCACCTGTTTGCCGTCGCGCCGCGCTTCCACCACCCCCGCCTCCCGCAGCACCTTCAGGTGGCGGGAGATCACCGAGAGATCCACCTCGCAGCACGTGGTCATCTCGCTGACCGTGCACTCGCAGTCGGCCTCGGCGAGTTGCACCAACAAGGCGAGGCGATTCGGCTCGGACAGCGCCTTGAAAAGGCGCGCCGAGAGCATCTCGGCGAGGGGACGGTCACAACACCCCATCAGGCCTTCCGCGCGCGCACACGGATGCTGTGCACCTTGCCCTCGAACTGGGGCCCAATCTCCTCCCAAATCACCTCGGCCGCCCCTCCCATCTGGGGGAAGTCGGACTTCAGGGACGCGAGGAGGGACTCCGAGGTGTAGGTCACCTTCTCGACCACCTCCACGTCCACCAGGCCCGCCGCTTCCAGGCCCCCGAGGTAGGCCTTCTCGGAGATGGCACCGCCGATGCAGGCGTTGGTGAGGAAGGGGCTCTCGCGTACCCAGGCGGGCAGGTCTTCTGCCACGATGTCCGAGACCAGCATGTGCCCGCCGGGCCTGAGCACCCGCGCGATCTCAGCGAACACCCGTTCCTTTTCAGGCGAGAGGTTGATCACGCAGTTCGAGATCACCCAGTCCACGGTGCCGTCCTCGATGGGGAGATCCTCGATGATGCCCTTGCGCACCTCCACCTGGGAGAAGCCGGCGGAGGCAACATTCTTGCGCGCGACCTCGATCATGGCGTCGGTCATATCCACGCCGATGACGTGGCCGGCGGACCCCACCTTCTTCGCGGCGACCAGCAGGTCGAGGCCGGCGCCGGACCCCAGGTCGACGACCGTCTGTCCCGCCTCGACCTCGCTGAAGGCAAGGGGATCCCCGCACCCAAAGGACGGGGTGGCGGGGAGATCCGCCACGACCTCGGGGTCGTAGTACTTCGTCGGCCCGCAACAGGTGGGGCCGCAGCACCCGGTGGCCTTGTTGATGGCCTCGGTGTAGGCATCGGAAACCTGGTTTCGAACCTTGGTCGCGTCGGGCATCTGTAATCTCCCTTGCACATTTGCGTCTATTTGCAGCTATGCACCCTCACGCCCGTTGTCAAGTCCCCGATCCACCCACTGCACCGCCATCCCGGATCGCATCACCGGCGAGGCTTCCGGTATGCTGACGCTTCGGAATCCGCGGCAACAAGCAGAACGGCATCAAGGTGGATGGGGTGGGGGACTCGGGCTTCCACCTGGAACTGCGGCACAACACCATCGAGGACAACGCCGACGGGTACACCGCCACCAGCGGCTCGGATCTGCTGTACTTCGACTTCGACAACGTGGGCAATCCCCGGTACGACGTCCTCGCGCACGAGAACTGGTGGGGCACCACCGACGCCACCACCATCGACGCCCACATCCGCGACCTCCTGGACAGCAACCTCTTCGCCCAGGTCCTGTACACCGCGCTCGGCGACACCCTCGCCTTTTCCGTGACCGCCCCCACTGGCCCCTTGGCCGGCGGAACCCCCGTGGTCATCGAAGCCGAGACCGACGCACCACCGTTCGTCCCGTCCGCTGGCAACCCGCTGAACGTGACCTTCGGAGGCAACACCACCGCTGACCTCGAGGTGAGCGCGGACGGGCGCCGCATCACCGTCATCATCCCCGCGCATGCGGCGGGCGCGGTGGACGTGGTGGTCACAAATCCGGGCGGCCAGACCGGCACCCTCGCCGGTGGGTTCACCTACGTCGAACCGTTCGTGGACACCGACGAGGACGGGGTGGACAACTGCCCGATCACTGCCAACGACGACCAGTCCGACCTCGATGAGGACGGTGAGGGCAACGCCTGCGACGACGACGCGAACGGAAACGGGGTGCTCGACGCGGATGAGGCGCGCGCCGAGGCAGACACCGGCGGGTGCGGCTGCACCACCGCCGCGCCCGGCTCCCGCGGCGGCCTGATCCTCCTCCTCGGGGTGCTCGGTCTGCGCCGGCGCCAGCACCCGTGAGTGGAGTACAGTCGCAGCCATGAGCAACGCGGCTGCGGCGCCGGAGCAAGTCGGCTTCAAGAGGAACATCGGCCTCTTCATGGCCGTAATGATCGGCATCGGCGCCATGATGGGGCCGGGGATCTTCGCCCTGCCCGGCGAGTTGGCTGGGCTGGTCGGACCCCTCGGGGTGCTGGTGTACCTGGTGATGGGCCTCCTCACCGCGTTCACCGCCCTGAACTACAGCGAGCTGGGCTCCGCCATCCCCCTCGCCGGCG
>JAFDJI010000211.1 GCA_019307545.1 Deltaproteobacteria bacterium
CCCGGCTTCGCGGTAGCTGCGCGCAATGGGCTGGACCTCCAACGCCGCCTCGATGATCGCGCGCCGGAAGCGGTCGGCGGTGAGGACCCCCTCGGGGAAGAACCGCCTCGTCCTACTCACGCACCCCATGAACAGGCTGTCGGCCAGGGTGGGCTCGAAGCCCTCTCCGATGATGCACTCGGTGCTGCCACCACCGATGTCCACCACCAGGCGTCGCTCCGGGATGCCCCCGATGCTCTGGGTGACCCCCAGGTACACCAGCCGGGCCTCCTCGCGTCCGGCGATGATCTCGATGGGGTGTCCGAGCGTGGCTTGTGCCCGGGCGAGGAAGTTGCGGGCGTTCCGTGCCTTGCGCAGGGTGTTGGTGCCCACGGCCCGCACCAGGCCGGGGGGGATGTGGGCGATGCGCTGCCCGAACTGCTCGAGGCAGGCGAGGGCGCGGTCACGGGCTTCGAGGTTCAGGAAGTGGTTGTCGTCCAGACCCTCCGCCAGGGCCACCCGCTCCTTGATCCGGTCCACCACGTGGACCTCGTGGTCCACCACCCGGGCCACCAGCATGTGAAAGCTGTTCGATCCCAGGTCGACCGCAGCGAGCGCATCGAGGTTGGCGATGGGTTCGGAGTCCGGGGGCATCGCACTGCTCCTAGGGCACGCCCACCCGGTACAGGGGCGCCGGGTGCTTCTCGGTGGTCAGGTAGATCCATGAGCCGGAGAAGCAGGCCGCCTCGGTCTGGCGTAGTTGGGGGATGTCGATGGTCTCGGGCACCCGGGCGAACACCTCTGCCCAGTCCTCGCCCGGTTCGCGGCGGAACAGGTAGGTGTCGCCGTAGGTCTGCACCAACGCGAATCTCCCTTCGGCGTCGATGTCCATGGCCGTCGGCTGTGCCCGGGTGGCGCCGTAATCTGGGTCCTCGGCGAGGTCCGCCTGGGTGGGCTGCGGAATGTGCGGCACCTCGGCCAGTCTTCGGGCGACGACCGGCGTGTCGCCCATTGGGCGGAGCGGTACGTCGTACAGCACAGGGGGTTCGTCGCGCTTGGTCAGGAGCAGGACCCGCTCCGCCTCGGTGTCCACCCCGACCGCCTCGCAGTCCCTCGGGCCGTCGGGGAACCCGAAGCGAACCGTCCATGCGACGGGGGCCTCGGTCAGAGCGGTGTCGAGACGCGGTTCCTCCACGACGTGGAGCGAGCAGGCGCTGTGGACCGCCTTGTTGTCACCCACGTCGGCGATGAGCAGGTAGGGCGTGCCGGCGAGTACGAAGGAGGCCAGGTCCTCCCAGTCCCGGTTCTCCACGCCGAGGACCCGGACCCTTCCCCGCTCCGAACCGTCGGGGCCCATGGCGAACAGCACGGCGGGGTTGTTGCTGTCGTTGACCACCCAGAGGGTGTCGTCGCGGTGGGAGGCGGCCAGACCGCTCGCCTCGTCGAGGTCGGAGAACTGCAGGGTGCCGGTCTGGACGGCCGGGCTGTGGTACTCGGGCGACACCTCGGGTGCTTCCCGGGTTCGGCAGGCGGAGACGAGTGCGAACGCGAGGAGGAGGGACATCCAGGTGTGTGGGGTCTTCAGCGACATTGGGTCGTCCAGCTTCACTGAGCGTATCCCCACCTGCCTATTCAGTGGAGCGCTCGAGGATGAACAGGTCCACCCGGCGGTTCTTGGCCCAGGCTTCCTGGGTCTCCCGTTTGTCCAGGGGCTCCGTCTCGCCGAAGCCCATCGCCTGCAGACGCTCGCGCTCCACCCCGCGTTCCACGAGGTATTCGAGCACCGATGCCGCGCGACGCTGGGAGAGGTCGAGGTTGTACTCCGCCCTCCCGCGGCTGTCGGTGTGACCCTCGACGCGGACCAGGGTGAGATCGGGATGATCGAGGAGGGTCGAGGCCACCTGGTCGAGGAGCAGGAAGGACTCGGGCCGGATGTCGGCCCGGTTGGTCTCGAAGTACACCAACTCGCTCAGCTCGATGCGCTCGGCGGTGACCTCCACCTGTGAAGGGGCGAGGTACAGTTCGACCCGCACCAGGCCATCCGAGGGCACCTCGATCGGGCGGACGGCGTCGAGGTGGCCCGGCAAGGTGGCGCGGATGGTGTACTCGCCGGGGGGGAGCTCCATCTTGGTCTCGGGGGCCACCGGCTCGAGGTCGGTCTCGGCGACCGAGACCAGGGCGTCGGGAAGGGGAGCGCCCGCGCCGTCGAAGACCCCGACCACCAACTGCCCCGGCGGGATGACCGGCTCGTGCTCCTCGAACACCGGTTCGGGCTCCTCGAACACCGGTTCGGGCTCCTCGACCACTGGCTCGGGCTCCTCGACCACTGGCTCGGGCTCCGGGGTCGGCTCGGGGAGCACGACCTCGGGTGGTTCGACCTCTTCCGGGGGTTCCACGGCGACGACCACTGGTGGTTCGACCTCGGGCTCGGGTGCCGACACCCAGCCGATCCCGAGCACGACCCTGAGTCGGGGCGCGCCGATGCCGGGGGTGAAGCCGGTGCCTACGCCACCTCGGATCGTGAGGCCCTTCGCGGCCAGGCCCCACGCGCCGAGGAGGACCTCTGCGGGGTAGCCGACCCGGTTCATCTCGAAGAGGTTGAAGTGCCCGGCGAGGTCCAGGCTGACCCCGAAGCGTTCGCTGACCGGAAGCCCGGCGCCGAACCGCGCAAAGAGCTGGTCGTTCCAGGTGATGTTCTCCAGCTCCGCGCGCTTGGCCGTCCGGTAGCCCAGGTTGAAGGCCAGCAGGGCGGGCCCCGCCTCCAGGTCGACGATGGTCTCGCCCTCGAAACCGATCGATCGGTTGCCGAGGGGGGCATCGACCGTGGTGGTCGGCAAGGAGAGCCGGGTCGCGAACGCGAGGCCGACGGGGGCCTCAGCGCGGTCCACGACGGAGCCCCGCAGATCGACAGCCAGGTCGCCCAGCCCGGTCCGGCTGCCGTTCGCATCCACGCTGCGGAGGTAGATCGGCACGTAGGCCCCGAAGCGGATGGGTCCCGTCGTCCAGGCCCCCATGAGGTCGAGTTGCATCAGGTGTTCGACCAGCGGCTCCCAATCCCCCTCTTGGGTTCGATAGCCCAGGGGCAGGTGGGTGTAGTGGAGGACAGGACGGACCGAACGGGTGCCGTCCGGGGCCAGGTGCGTGTCATCGGTCCACAGGGTCTGCTCGGCGTCGATGGACGGGTGGAACAACTGGACGTTCAGGTCCTCGGGGAGGTGGGTGTCGGCCTGTGCCAAGGCGACACCGCAGATCGCGAGGAAGAAGGAGATCAAGAAGCCACTTCCGACAGATCCAGCTCGGCCAACACCTGCTCCGTGTGCTCGCCCAATGCGGGAGCGGGGCGCTCGGGATGCCGGGCATCGGGCAGCGGCGCCCTGACCCGCCCCTCCCGGTCGAACATCCCGCGCGCCAGGAACTGCGCCTCCTGCTTGGTCTCCTCCGGTCGCAGCACGGGCGTCGCGGGCACGCCGGCCTCCTCGAACCGCGTCAGCCAGTCCTCCAGGTTGCGGCGGCGCAGGATCACGGCGAACAGGCGGCGAAAGAAGGGATTGCCCGCGATGCGCGCGGACAGGGAGAGCTTGGCGAGGCGTCCCAGGCCCGTCGCTTCGCACAGCCCCTGCCAGAAGTGCTTCTCGTCCACGATGCCGAGGGCCAGCCAACGCCGGTCCCGGGTGCGATACACCCCGTAGTGCGGCATGGTGTAGAGCTTCTCCCGGTCCATCCGCTCGAGCAGGGTCCGCTCGACCACCTTCCCCGCCGGCCCCGAACCCAACGCTTCTCGTGCCTGTGCTCCCAGGTCGATCCCCTCGCCCCAGATGTGGGCCCAGGACAGCACGGCATCGCTCATCGCCACGTCCAGATACCGCCCCTCCCCTTCTGGGCCACGGGCCGCCAAGGCCGCACACACCGAGGCGACCGCGACCAGGGAGGTGGAGAGGTCGGCGACGGGAAGCAGGGACCCCCGGGGCGTTCCGTGGGCGTCCCGCTCCAGGTGACACACCCCCGCCAGGGCCTGGAGATTGAGGTCGTGTCCGGGCTGGTGGACGCGTGGCCCTTCCTGCCCGTGGGCGCTGATCGAGCAGTAGATCAGCCGGGGGTTCCACCTGCGCGCGGTCTCCCAGTCACAGCCGAGACGTCCCATGACTCCGGGCCGGAACCCCTCGAGGAGCACGTCGGCGCGCCCCGCCAGCGCGCGGAGCGCGGGACGGGTCGTCTGCTCGCGTAGGTCCAACACCACGCTGCGTTTGCCGCGGTTCAGGAAGGTGAACATCGGCTCCATGTGTCGCGCCGGGTCGCCGCGGGGCGGCTCTACGTTGATGACCTCGGCGCCCAGGGAGGCGAGCAGGAAGCTGGCATAGGGTCCCGGCAGGTTCACTGTGAAGTCGAGCACCTGCACGCCTGTCAGCGGGCGCGCCGCGTCGACTCCGTTTCCTGCGTCCGTCATGCCGTCTCTCCGCGTGATTCGAGGGTCCGTGCCCGCAGGGTATCGCGGGCGGAGGGCTTGCGGGGAAGGGGCAAACAGACTAAATGTCATGGGCTGGGGCGTCCCTTTGGACGCCTCGGCCTTTGTCTTGGGTGGAGTTCATATGTTGCGCTTTTCGGGCTTTTTCATCGCCGCTGTCGCCCTGTTCGGCTGTGGCACCGTCGAATCGGACTTCGCCGCCCCCACGGGTGTCGCGGACGTTTCTGACACCGATGTGTACTACGAGGCGGGCAAGGAGTTGCTGGGCGTGAGCCCCGACTACCGGTCCGTCGGGTACACCTACAACGGGCCGAGCACCTCGGGCCTCTCCTCCAATACCGAGGTGTGGCCGGTGACGCGTCGCTGGTACGAAGTGAGCAACGAGGCGGGCATGGCCTGGTCCGCCAGCAGCGGCCTCACCTGGGACGAGAAGTACGCGGCCTGGATCGACAGCATGGGCACCACCAGCTCTGTCGACGGCCACTCCACGATGCTGCTCACCACTCCTTGGGGCAAGTCGTTGCCGGCGCCCCGGCTGGAATGCGCCGAGATGGCGATGTTCCTGCGAGTGACCTTCGCGTCCTGGTACGAGCTTCCCTTCTTCCTGCAGGCCTGGTCCTCCACCTACGGCAACGTGCTCTCGGGGCATTTCGGGGTGGTGAACGCGGCCGGGAGCCGCATCAGCGGGACCGACAACTACGGCACCTCCCACGTGGACCACACCCTCGCCCTCGCCAGTGAGACCGACGCTTACATCATCGCCAACTGGCCCGATGACACCGGTCTCGAGGCCAAGGCCCTCACCTCCCAGCAGGACGACCACAACTCGTTTCTCGGCGCGGATGCCTACTCGGGCGCCTACTTCGACGAGATCTTCCTCAACAAGCGGGTGGGCCACTTCCTGCTGCGGATGCTCACCTGGCACGGGTCCATGCACCTCGCCAGCGCGAAGAACACCTGGAACCTGGAGCCCGAGGCCACCCGCGAGGGGGACGTCCTCCTGCACCGGTGGCAGTCCTCGGGCATCGGTCACACCATGGTCGTCAAGACGGTCGAACCGCTCCCCAACGACCACTTCGACGTCGAGATCATCTTTGGCTCCATGCCGCGCATCCAGCCGATCTGGTACCCCACCACCATCGCCAAGTCCTACTTCACGTCTGCCTACGCGGGCAGCGGGCAGAGCAACAGCGACGGCGAGGTCTACTCGCACCTGGGCGGCGGCATCAAGCGGTGGCGCACCCCCATCACCAGCGGTGGACGCTGGGTGAACATCGTCCCGGTCTCCGACCGCGACGACTGGATCGGCTCCACCGACTACCCGGCCCTCGAAGCCCGCATCCAGTCCTTCCAACTCGTCCTCGGCGACCTGACTCCCGCAGAGGAGCGGGACGCCATCCTGGAGCGCATCCGCATGGCCCGGGAGAACCTCACCCAGCACCCCTCGTCCTGCACCAACCGGCAGCGGCGCGAGGCGGCGTTCGACGAGCTGTACGCGCTCATGTCAAGCGAGTGGGGTTGGACCCGCGACCAGGTCGACCAGCAATACCGGTCGGTCGAGGACTACATGTTCGCCGAGCTGGAGTACACCCAGTCGAAGACCTGTTGCTGGAACTCTACCACCGAGGCCATGCACGACATCATCGTGCAGTACAACACCGAGCTCATCGAGGATGCCCACAACAACGGGCAGTGCGAGGAGCCGGTGGTGTTCAAGGCCCGCAATGGGGGCGGCTACGACCCCTTCCGTCAGTATGCTTACGATACCGGTCAAGGAAGCCAGTGGGTCGAGTGGTCCGCTGACGAGTCCTGCCCGCCGGCGGGCGTGAGCGAAGACGTCGAGACGAACGCGCCCTGGGCGGACTTCTGCGACATCGTCGAAACCCTGATGGGCTGGAACACCTGCCCCAACGGGCAGCCGCCCCAGCTTTGGTACGGCGACGACGACGGCGACGGATACGGCGATACCTCCAGCACCACCGAAGCGTGCACCCAGCCGGCCGGGTACGTCTCCTCCGCCGGCGACTGCGATCCCGATGACGACGACGTCTACCCGGGTGCCTACGAGTACTGCGACAGCGCCGACAACGACTGTGATGGCACTATCGACGAGGGCTGCGGTTCCAACCCTGGCGGGGGCTCTTCCGGTGGCGGCATCGACTGTGGCAGCGGTTGCAGCGCGCGCCAACTGAGCGGCCCGGGGGCCTTCGCCTGGATGTTCCTGAGCGGCCTGGGCTCCAAGAGACAGCGATACTTCTCGGCGGAATGGGCACCCCGCAACCGCGTCCGGGCTGCACCCCTGAAGCCGGGCTGGTCGGCGTAGACGCTCCACCCTCCTCGCCGCCTACGGCGTTCCCCTGCCCATGCTGCGCATGGGCGGGGCCCCGGGCCTCGAAG
>JAFDJI010000872.1 GCA_019307545.1 Deltaproteobacteria bacterium
GTGGTTCCCCTGTTCGCGCTGGGGTGTGCCGGCGCGGTCCTGGCCGCGCTCGGCGCCGTGGGGGCCTTTCTACTGGCGGGCTGACCCCCCTCGCCATCGCACGGCCGTGACCGGGTGCTACGCGTTATGGCCCGGCCGCCACCCGGAGTGCCGATGTCTGTGCTCATCCCTGGCCTGATCGCCCTGCTCGTCGCTGGCTGCGGTCCCAAGATGCCGCCAATCGCCGCCGCCGATCCGGAGGAGCCCCCGACAGCCGCCGAGCCCGTGGAGCAAGTCGTGTCCGAGCTGAACGCCGCTGCCGTCGCCGGGGTCGAGGATCCCGCCCTCCGCCTGCTGCTGCACGACCACTGGGAGTACCGGATGTCTCGGTCGCCCCTATGGGCCACCGCATTGGGAGATACCCGCTACGACGACCAGCTTGGCGACTGGTCGCAGGCGGGTGTGGAGGAGGGCCGCGCCGCCGCCCGGGGGTTCCTGGAGCGGGCCGAGGGGATCGACGCCGCCGGGCTTTCGGGGACGGACGCGCTCACCCTGGAAGTGTTCCGCGGACGCTTGGCGGAGTCCATCCGGCGCGAGGTGTGGGAGTACTGGCAGTGGAGCATCTCCCCGCGCACCAACCCCCTGGTCGATCTCAGCTACGTCCCCGAGGCCCACACGGTGGAGGACCCCGAAGACGCGGGCAACCTCCTCTCGCGCTACCGGCAGATGGCCGGAGCCGTGGACGACACGATCGCGAACCTTCGCGTCGGTCTCGCCTCGGGCCGGGTCGCCAACCGGGAGACGGTGGCGCTGATCATCGAGCAGATGGAGGTGGCGCTCGCCAAGCCGCTCGAGGAGTGGCCGCTGACCGCCCCTGCCCGAGCAGCGTACGACTTCGAGTGGGACCCCGAGGCCCGCGAGGCGTATCGCGCGGAGCTGAACGCACGGGTGGCCGACGAGATCCGTCCCGCGCTCGAGCGATACCTCGCCCTCCTCCGAGACGAGGTCCTGCCCGTGGCCCGACCCCCCGAACGCGTCGGCGTCTGGGCGCTCCCCGACGGCGAGGCCTGCTACCGGACCATGATCCGGAGCCACACCACCGTCGACCTCGGCGCGAACGCCTTGCACCAGACCGGTCTGGACGAGCTTCAGTCCATCCATGCGGAGATGCTCGACCTCGGGGAGGCGGTGTTCGGCACCCGCGATCTGGCCGCGATCTTCGACCACCTCCGCACCGATCCCGCCCTTCGCTTCGAGACCAGCGAGGAGGTCGAGGCCAGGGCGGAGGAGGCTACCGCGGCGGCGAAGGCCGCCATGCCGGCGTGGTTCGGTCGTCTGCCCCGCGCGGACATCGTGGTCCGACGGATCCCCGACTACGAGGCACCCTACACCTACATCGCCTACTACCGGGAGCCCGCGCCCGACGGGTCCAAGCCCGGAGAGTACTTCGTCAACGTGTACGCCCCGGAGACGCGGCGACGGTTCGAGGCCGAGGTGCTCGCCTTCCACGAGGGCATCCCCGGCCACCACCTCCAGATCGCCATCGCCCAGGAACTTCCCGACACCCCGGCGTTCCGCCGCCACATCCAGTTCTCCGCCTTCCTCGAGGGGTGGGCGCTGTATACCGAACGCCTCGCGGTGGAGATGGGGCTGTACTCTGGCGACCTGGACCGCCTCGGGATGCTCTCCTTCGACTCCTGGCGGGCGTCGCGGCTGGTGGTGGACACCGGCATCCACGCCAGGGGGTGGACCCGGGAGCAGGCCGAGCAGTTCATGATGGAGAACACGCCGCTGGCCGAGAACAACATCGTCAACGAGGTGGACCGCTACATCAGCTGGCCGGGCCAGGCGCTCGCCTACAAGGTGGGACAGATCCACATCCGCCGGCTCCGGGCCGAGGCGGAGGAAGCGCTGGGCGAGGCCTTCGACCTCCCCGCGTTCCACGACGTGGTCCTGGGCGCGGGCGCGGTGCCGCTGCCAGTGCTGGAGAGGCGCGTGCACGCGTGGATCGAGCGCCGAAGTGGGGGAACGGGCAGCACGCCCTGACGCGACAGAAAGAGACTTTCCCGCGGTTCGACGGTGCCTACCGATCCTCCAGTTCCATGGAGGCGAGATGTCCGGCACCCTCGACTACACCACACCGGTACGCGCCATCACTGGCGAAGAGAAGGACCTCACCCATTACAAGGGGGACGTGCTCTTGGTGGTGAACACCGCCAGCAAGTGCGGGTTCACCCCCCAGTACAAAGGTCTCGAGGCCCTGCACCAGAAGTACCGCG
>JAFDJI010000212.1 GCA_019307545.1 Deltaproteobacteria bacterium
GCCGTTCTTTCTTCTTCCCGCCCTTGTCGCGCTTCAGCGGCACGATGGAGTACATGTGGCACACCAGGGCGTCGGGCTCGGTGTCTGTCCCGGTAATGATCCGCTGATGGAGCACCGCGCGACGCCCATCGTCGTCGATTCCCTCCAGGTTGGCCCGCAGGTGGAGGGGCCCGTCGGCGGCCAGGGGTTCGTTCATCTCCATCCGGCACCCCCCGTTGAGCACCCGTGTCATGTCGTAGGGGATGTCGGTGAGGGTCTTCGAGAGCAGGGGGAAGGCCCAGTGGGGGAAGAGGTGCGGGGGCAGGACGCCCCGGTACCAGGATCGCTCGGCCCCCACCGCACGGAGGTAGTCCTTCACCAACTCGGGAGAGCGGGGGGGGACGGTGGCGGTCAAGGTCGGTCCTGGAAGGACCTGCTTCTTGGGAGGGAATCCAGCTTTGCGGGCCGCCGCCACGGCCGCGGTGCGAACCAGGGCGGCGATCACGGGTGTCTGACGGAGGATGTGGGCCCTGCGTACGGACATGGTCTCTCCTCGGTGGGGGCCTCGTCGCCGGGGCTACTTGGCCGCCTGCTCCTCGTCCGCCTCCTCCTGGCCGTGCAGGGTGCGCAGCAGGCGGGAGCCGGTGGTGGTGATCTCATCGTGCATGTAGCGGCAGCGTGGCTCGGCGCGCTCCAACCAGCGCTCCAGCACCTCGACGCGCTCGGGGTGCGCCTCGGCCTGCCGCAGCAACTCCTCGGCGACCGCGACGTCCGCCAGGATGCGGGTGAGGCGCTCGGCATGGAGCAGGGCCAGGGCGAAGTCGCGCTTCGGGTCCCAGCCGGTCATCACCCGCGACCAATCGCGCACCCGGCGGTGGCGTAGCTCGCGCACCTTGCGGCTGGCCAGGCGGGAGAGGAGGTACTGCAGGGAGGAGTAGGAAAGGCCCTGGAGCCTCGCGACCCGCCGCTCCAGCGGGTTGCGGGCAGAGACCGAGCGCCAGCGGGCCTGGGCGACCTTGCGCATGAAGCGTGCCGGGTCGCGCACCGCGCCGGTGAGGTTGTCCTTCATGGCCATCAGGGCCTGGATCTGGCTGGTGCCCTCGTAGATGGGGAGTACGACGGCGTCGCGGAGGAGCTTCTCGGCGCCGTAGTCCTTCATGTACCCGGCACCGCCGAGGATCTGGACGCCGCGACCGGCCAGCTCTACCGCTTTTTCCGCGGCCAGGTACTTGAGCAGCGGGGTGAGGTGGCGGGCACGGCGCTGGTGGCGCTTGACCTGCTTCTCCAACTGCTTCTGCTCCTGCTCGTCGGTGGGCGGCCAGAACCGCAGCTTCAGGCGGAGCTTCTCGGCCATCTCTTCCTCGACGGAGGCATGCACCCCAATGGCGCGAATGCCCTGGATCTCGGTGCGCATCTGGTCCAGGTAGTCCGCGATCATCTCGTGCTTGTCGATGGTCTTGCCCATGCTCGGGCGCTCGGCGGCGTAGTCCTTCGCGAGGCGGTACGCGGCCTCGCAGATGCCCAGGGCTTCGAACCCGACCCCGATGCGGGCGCCGTTCATCAGGAGGAGCATGTTCCGGAAGCCCTCGCCCCGCTTCCCGATGAGCCACGCGGGGGCGTTTTCGAAGGACAGGCCGACGGTGGCGGAGCCGTGATGGCCCAGCTTTTCCTCCATTCCGTCGATGGTGACGTGACGAACCCGGTTCCCCTTTCCGTCCTCGCTCCAGGCCGGGACGAGGAACATCGACAACCCGCCCAACCCGGCGAAGGGGTCGTCGGGGTCGGTGGCCGCCTCGGTACGGGCGACCACGAAGTGGTACTTGCCGTCTCCCTGGGTGATGAAGGTCTTCTGGCCGGTCAGGGTCCAGTTGCCCTCCTCGTCCACCTCCCCCTTGCAGCGCAGCGCGGCCATGTCGCTTCCGGCATGGGGCTCGGTGATGTCCATGCAGCCACATTCCCGGCCGGCGAGGAGGTCGTCGATGACCTCGGAGAACCGGGTCTTGGAGATGCGGGCGTTCTCTTCGTCGAACTCGGTGGTGTCCTCCAGGATGGAGTACATGAGGGCCGCCATGGCAATCCCGCTCCGGAACCCGTGCTGGGCGGCGACCGAGACGTCCGCGCGGGAGAGTATCTCCATCACCATCTGGTACAGGACCAGGGGGCAGGCCATCCCCCCCAGCTCGCGCGGGATGCACATCCCGTAGAGCTCCAACTCCGTGATCTGCTCGAACAGCGCGTCGCGGGCCTCGGGGTACACCACCTCGCCGCCGACCAGCTTCGGCTTCTCCCGGTCCAGTTGGGCCGACAGGGGGGCAATGGCGTCCGCGGTGAACTCGCCCACCATGCGGAGCACATCGCGGTAGAAGTCCAACGCCTCCGCGGTGTTCGAGAAGCCGTCCTGGGAGCGCCATTCGTACTCGGCCAGGCGCGCCAGGGGTTCCCAGTCGATGCCGGTCTCCAGGTAGAACTGGAGGTCCTCGTTGTCCTCGTAGAAGTTGGCCATGGCGTCCTCCTCTCAGGTGGGGCGGGGCGTGAACAGGGCGCACCGGGCGATGCGCACCAGCTCCTTGATTTGCGATTCGACGGGTTCGGCCCAGGTGGCGCCGAGCATGGCGGCGGTGACGTTGCCGGTGGCGACGGTTCCCACAGCCATGGTGACCACCTGGATGACATAGGACTCGGGGTCGAGGTCCAGATGGACCCGGCCAGCCTCCTGACCCATCCGGATGTAGTCGGTGAGGAGGCTGGTCCAGGGGTGCAGGTGCTTGCGGAACAGCTTCCGCATGGCGTCGGGTCGGTCGAGCATCTCTCGCACCAGGAGCTTGGCCCGATGCGGCTCTTCGATGAAGAAGTCGATCATCGCGGTGAGCACGGCGTTCAGGCGGTCTCGGCCCCGCTGGGCAGCCGCGAGCACCCGCGGCAGGTCCTCCTTCCAGTGCAGGAGCATGTTCTCCAGCACCGCCTGGCGAAGCTCTTCCTTCGACCCGAAGTGGTAGAGGAGCGAGGGCTTGCGGATGCCGACCGCATCTGCGATGGCCTGCACGCTGGTGGCGGCGAAGCCCTGGTCCGCGAACAGGCGGGTCGCCGCCTGAATGATGCGGTCCTTCATGTGCGTTGAAACAGCGGCTTCGCTCATTTCCCTACCAATTGGTAGGCAACACCCTAACGAGCGGTAGAGAACCGGTCAAGGAACCCTCGTTCGTTCCCCCTCCCGTTCCCCCTCCCGTTCCCGACGATAGCGGCCAAAGCTCCGCTTTCAGTTCTGTTCGATCAACGCCTGCGCGGGTATCAAGTGCCCCGATCGCTTCGCCTTGGTCTCCAGGTACTTCCGACTGTGCTCGGTCGGCTCCATCACGTGAGGAATCCGGTTGGTGACCTTCACCCCGTGTTCCCCGAGTTGGGCGATCTTGTTCGGGTTGTTGGTGATGAGGCGGATCGACCGCATCCCCAGACTGAAGACCATGTGCGCCGCCACCGAATACTCCCGCTCGTCGTCCCTGAACCCCAGGGCCAGGTTGGCGTCCACCGTGTCCAGCCCCGTGTCCTGCAGCGCATAGGCGCGGACCTTGTTCATCAGCCCGATTCCACGCCCCTCCTGGCGCATGTAGAGGACCACGCCTCGACCTTCCTCCGCAATGCGGCGCAGGGCGCCGTGGAGTTGTTGGCGGCAGTCACACCGCCTGGAGCCCAGGGCGTCGCCGGTCAGACACTCGGAGTGCACCCGCACCGGCACATCCGTGCCGCCCACCACGTCTCCGCAGACGATGGCGACGTGGTCCTTCGCGTCGCGGTTGTTCCAAAAGGCCACGATGCGGAAGTCACCGAACTCGGTGGGAAGGGTGGCCACGGCGACCATCCGCACGCACACGTGGTCGTGGCCGAAGCCTTCGCACTCGTGGTCCTTGTCCAACTCGACGCGCGCTGCCAGTGGGTCGGCCATCTGGGTCATCTCGGCTCCCGTGGTCTGTTGCAGCCTGTATCCGTGACGGGTCAGGGCGGCCCCCCCGACGCGGATGGTTTAAGGGACTCCGAACGGAGTCCAGATGTCTCGTCTCGATACCCCCTTTACGCGCCAGGTCGGCATCGACGTGCCGCTGATCTGCGGAGCGATGTACCCGTGCTCCAACCCCGAGTTGGTGGCCGCCGCATCCGCGGCTGGAGGCATCGGCATCATCCAGCCCGTTGCGATGACCTACGCGCACGGCCACGACCTGCGCGAGGGCATCCGGCTCATCCGCTCGCTCACCGACAAGCCGGTCGGCTTCAACGCCATCGTGGAGAAGTCCCGCGTCCTGGAGAACCAGATGCGGCGGTGGATCGACGTCGCGCTGGACGAGGGTGTGCGCTTCTTCATCACCGCGCTCGGCAACCCGAGTTGGGTGGTGGAGGCCATCCACGGTGCCGGCGGCATCGTGTACCACGACGTCACCGAACGGAAGTGGGCCGAAAAGGCGTTGTCCCACGGCGTGGACGGCCTCATCTGCGTGAACGACCGAGCGGGCGGTCACGCGGGTCCGAAGGCTCCAGAAGTGCTGATGGAGGAGTTGGGCGACCTCGGAGTGCCCCTGATCTGTGCTGGTGGAATCGGCGCTGAGGCCGACTTCGTACGGGCGTTGGAGATGGGGTACGCCGGTGTGCAGATGGGCACCCGGTTCATCGCCACCACCGAGTGCCGCGCCCACGACGACTACAAGCGGGCCATCATCCGGGCAAAGGCGAGCGACATCGTCCTCACCGACAAGATTTCGGGGGTCCCGGTCTCGGTCATCAACACCCCCTACATCGAGCGGGTGGGCACCCGGGCGAGCCCCATCGCCCGGCGGCTCCTCCTCCATCCGCGCGCGAAGTACTACGTGCGGATGTACTACTCCCTGAAGTCCATCTGGCAGCTGAAGCGGGCGTCGCTGCAGGGCATGTCCTACCGAGACTACTTCCAGGCCGGAAAGAGCGTGGACGGCGTGGAGGGCATCGAGTCGGCGGGCGACATCATCTCCCGTTTCGCTGCAGAAGCAAGTTAGGGGCAGCATTTTCTGGGATTTCGATCCCAGGCGGATGTAGTCTATTGGGCCGAGATCCGTTACACTCCCGGCCCCCCGCGGAGCCCCCATGGAGACCCGTCCCCTCGGTTCGTCTGGTATCGCCGTCCACCCGATTGGTCTTGGTGCGATGCCTATGTCCCTGCAAGGACGTCCCGACGAGGCCGAGTCTGTCCAGGTCATCTGGGCCGCCCTCGATGCGGGGATGGACCTCATCGACACCGCGGACGTGTACTGCCTTGACGAGAGGGACATCGGCCACAACGAACGACTGGTCGGCCGCGCCCTGCGCGAGAGGGGTGGAACCAGGGACGTGGTTGTGGCCACCAAAGGGGGGTTGGAGCGTCCCGGCGGCCGGTGGGTCACCGACGGTCGGCCGGAGCACCTCCAGCGCGCCTGCGAGGACAGCCTGCGGGCGCTGGGGACCGAGGCCATCGACCTGTACCAACTCCACGCACCGGATGTCGACGTTCCCTTCGCGGACAGCGTAGGGGCGCTGGCCCGGCTGCAGGAGGCGGGAAAGGTACGCCACGTGGGTCTGTCCAACGTGACCGTGAGTCAAATCGAGGAAGCATGCCGCATCGTGGACGTGGTCAGCGTGCAGAACCGCTGCAACCCGTTCTTCCTGCGTGCCTTCCAGGACGGCGTCCTCGCGCACTGCGAGCGCCACGACATCGCGTTTCTGGCCTATAGCCCGGTTGGCGGCGGTCGCGGCCATGTCCGCACCGCGAACCACCCGGTGCTGGTCGAGGTCGGGGTCGAGTCGGGAGCGACCCCCTATCAGGTGGCGTTGGCGTGGCTGTTGGCCAAGTCGAGCGCCATGATTCCCATTCCAGGTGCCAGCAAGGTCGAGAGCGCTACCAGCAGCGCAGCGGCCTTGGCGGTCGAGCTATCGAAAGACCAGATGGCCGAAATCGATGGAGCATTCTCATGAGTTTACGATGCCCTGTCGATCGATGGGTGTCTGGCCGGTTAGCCGGTCACTTTCTGGTACCCCCCCACGGTATTCCATTGTTGTGAAAACGGATCCAGGAGTCGAGATGACCTTCAAGTTGACTTGTCCAAAGTGCGGATCCACCGACTACAGCATCGAGCGAGATCGGAGGATTCGGACGCTTGCTGACCCCTCCGCCGGGCTGATTTTCAGCTGTCGGTGTGGGAAGCAGCTCTTTGGCTCGCAGGTGGTTGAGGTGTACAAGCGTCAGCAGAAGGCCTGGGAAGCCGGTCAGGTGGCCCGGGAGAAGGAGAAGCGCGTCCGCGAGGAGACCGTGCGCAAGCGCCAGGAAGACCAGCGCCCCTACCGGGAGGCCCTCCCCTACCGTGGCGCTGCGGAGCGCGAGCACGGCGAAGGCAACCGCCCTGCGCCCGAAGCACAGGGCCGCACCTGGTTCCAGCAGGTGGACGACGAGCCCGAGGATGCCGCCGCGCCTTCCGAAGAGCAGACAGTCTGCGCCTGGCACCCGTGTCAGAAGCCGGCACGTCCCGGTTCGAAGTACTGCTGTCGCGCTTGCTCGAACAAGAATGCTCGTTGGCGCTACAAGCAGCGCAAGGTCAGCGAGCGCGAGGCGGCATAGGACGACGATCCAGCGGCCTATTTCGCCGTGAGCTTGGCTCTTCGTTCGTCGCGTACAAGGAGTACGCTTCCTCCCTCGAGCCGG
>JAFDJI010000213.1 GCA_019307545.1 Deltaproteobacteria bacterium
GGGCATTGGGATACTGGAGAACCCGGTACGGGACCGGGAGGATCGCGCTCCGTGATCCTGGGCGCCGCGGAGGCCATCGGCGCCACGGCAGCGCTCCTGGTCTACTCCCTGGCAGTGCTCTTATGGCGCCGTGCGCGGAGCCGCGATGCGGAGCTGCTCGTGGTCGTGATCGCGGTGGTGGCTGTTGCTATGGGTCTACACCCCTTTGGCGCGACCCGGGCCGCCCTGTGGCAGGAGGTGATCCTCCACCCAGCCGTCCTCGCCCTGGGCCTCCTGGCCCTGTTCCAATCCCGCGCCGTACCCGGGGCCTCGTTCGAGCCCACCCCCGCCAACGCGGTGGTCGGAGGGCTGTTGCTGGGTTGGCTCCCCACCGTGGCCCTCCTCGCCCCTCGAGCCCCGGGCCCTGCACGCGCCGCTCGCCTCGCCCTCCTCTCCACGGCCGCCTCAGCGGCCTCCCCTATCGGCGGCCCGGTGCAGCTCCTGGTGGCGGACGGAACCGTGGGTTGGTCCCTGTGGGCGCTCGTCCCGGCGCTGGCGGCCCTGGGCGTCGCCTGGCCCTGGCGGGAAGCCTTCGGCCGACCGGGTCTCGACCGCCGGGTCGCGGTCGCTGGGGCCCTCGGCATCGTGGTGAGTTGGGCCGTCGGCGCGTTGCTGGGCATCACCGTCGCCGCGATGGCCCTGCTGGTGGCAAACCGGAATCGCCCCTCCCCTCCAGGAGCGGAGCGCGGGTCGCTGCTGCGCCACTCGGTCGCAGCCCACCTCGCCGGGGGTTTCGCCCAAGTCGCGGGGATCGGCTGGCTGGGCGCACTGGCAATCGACCAGGCGATGGCAGCGTCCGCCGGCCCCATGGTGTTGGGTGCCGTATGCGCGGCGGGCGGCCTGGTGGCCACACCCATGCTCTACGCGACGGTCGGCGAACGCATCGCCGATTCCCTGATCGGCCTCCCGGAAACGACCCGCTTCTTGCTGACGCTACCCGCAGCCCTCTCCCCGATCCCCGCGCTACTGCTGGCGGCGCGCGTCCACGGTCGGGGGGTGTGGCGTCTGGGCCTGTTGATCGGCGCTGCGCAACTGTGCATCGCACTGGGGTGGATCCTGCTCGTGAGCTTCGGTCTCTCCCCGTTCCCGGGCTAGACTGCCGTGCGAGGGCTAGATTTGGCGGATCCAGAGAGGCTGTCGGTGAAGCTACCCGAGGCGGAATGCCTGTTGGTGGTGCCGCCGCTGGCGCTCCTGAACTGGCCCGCACTGGGCGTCCACCAGCTGCAGGCCTGTGCGCGGGAGGCGGGCTTCGAAGTGGCCGTCCTCTACCTGAATGTCCTCTACGGCGCGCTGGTGGGCCCGACCCACTACGAGCGCCTGTCCAACGCCCCCAACGCGCTCCTCCTCGGGGACCGCCTGTTCTCCCGCGCCGCCTTCGGTGCGCCTCCCCTCGGGTTCGCGACCGAACGCTTCTGGCGAGACAACGCCGTGGGAGACACCGGCCTGTCGCAAGAGGACCTGCTGGCCTGGGAGGACCTGGCTACCGCGCTGGTCGAGCACATGGCGACCGCCATCGCCGACCGCGGCTACCGGGTGGTCGGCGCCACCACGACCTTTGACCAGACGAGCGCGAGCTTGGCACTGCTCGGGCGGGTGAAAACGCTCCGCCCCGAGTCCACGGTCATCGTCGGCGGCGCCAACTGCGAAGACGCCATGGCCGAGGGGATCCGATCCCTCGCGGTTCCGCTCGACCACGTCTTCTCCGGCGAGTCCGAGGAGGTGTTCGTCCAGTTCCTTCGAGCCGTGGCAGCCGGAGAGGACCCGGGGCCGCCAATCGTCCGCGGTGCGCCGTGCACCGACCTCGACGCGTTACCGACCCCGCGGTTCGAGGAGTACTTCGCGCAGCTGAGCGCACACCTGCCCGACCTCGACGCGCCGCTGTGGCTGACCTTCGAGACAAGCCGCGGGTGTTGGTGGGGCCAGAAGCACCACTGCACGTTCTGCGGGCTCAACGGCACCGGCATCGGCTTCCGTCAGAAGTCCGCCGACCGCGCCCTCGCCCAGCTGAAGGAGGTCCTCGCCGACGCGCCGACCCGCCGGGTGTGCATGACCGACAACATCATGCCGTTCCGCTACCACGAGTCCTTCGTGCCCCGCGTCCGCAGCGAGGTCGGCGAGGTGGACCTGTTCTACGAGCAGAAGGCGAACCTGACGCTGTCCCAGGTCAAGAACCTCTGGGACGCTGGCACGAAGACCATCCAACCGGGCATCGAGGCACTGGACACCGAGTTACTGCGGCTGGTGCGCAAGGGGGTCCAGGCACGACAGAACGTGGCCTTGCTGCGGTACGCGCGGTGTCTCGGGATGGCCATCCAGTGGAACCTCCTCTGGGGGCTTCCTGGAGACGACGCAGAGCCGTACCGGCGCACCCTGGCGCTGCTCCCCCTGTTGCGCCACCTGTGCCCGCCGCTCTCGCTGAACCTCGTGAGCATCGACCGGTTCAGCCCAACCTTCGACGAGGCGGAGCAGTTCGCCGTCACCGAGCTGCGGCCGATGCAGGCCTATTCCGAGGTGTTCCCGGACCACGCTGACCTGGCGCGCCTGGCCTACCACTTCGAGGCCGAGTACCCGAGCGGATCCCGCGACGCCCTGGCCCTGATGTCCGAGCTCAACCGCGAGGTGCAGCGATGGCACGAGGCCTGGGAAGGCGATCCCCACAAGCGCCCCGCCCTGACCGTGAACCGCGTCGCGCGCGGTCAGTACGTGCTGGTGGACACCCGCGAGGTGGGCAGTCCACCGACGTTGTTCCTGGACGAGCGCCAGGCCCGTGCGGTGCTGGTCGGCGGCCCGCGCGGCAAGGTGGCGCGCGCCGCATGGGCCATGGAGAGAGGGTACGCCGTCGACCTCGACGGGTGGTGCACCCCACTGGCGGTCGCGCCCTACCCGCTCCTGACTGAGTTCCAGGAGCGGTCCGAGTCGGACGACCAGCCCACCCTCCAGGTGATCTCGATAAGCTAGTCTCTCGTGAGGAGCCCAGGCCGTGGCTGACCTCGCGTCGTTGTCGATCCACCTGCCCGAGGCGGACTGCCTGTTGGTGGTGCCGCCCGCCGCCCGTCTGAACTGGCCATCACTCGGAGTCCACCAGTTGCAGGCCTGTGCGCGGGAAGCCGGCTTCGAGGTGGCGATCCTCTACCTGAACGTCCTCTACGGGGCGCTGGTGGGTGCGAAACCCTATGAGGCGATATCGATCGCCCCCACCGACTGGCTCCTCGGGGAACGCCTCTTCGCCCGCGTGGCCTTCGGTGCCCCGCCCCTGGGGTTCGCCTCCGACCGGTTCCTGGCAGTCGTGGCGGCAGCCAACGAGGTGTGGACGGGTACCGTGACGCAGGAACGCCCCTCCGAACACACCCGCGAGGAGGAGGGCGAGCCGCGCATCCTCCGCGAAGACCTGCTCGCCTGGGAAGCCCACGCGTTCGCCTTGGTGGAGTGGGTGGCACCCCGCATTGCGGAGCGTCACTACCCGGTGGTGGGCGCCACCTCCCACTTCGACCAGACGGCCGCGAGCCTCGCGGTGTTGTCGCGGGTGAAGGCCCTGCAGCCCCAGACGCGGCTCATCATGGGCGGAGCCAACTGCGAGGCCGAGATGGCCATGGGCATCCACTCGCTGTCCTCCGACCTCGACCACGTGTTCTCCGGCGAGTCAGAAGAGACGTTCGTGCGGTTCCTCCGCGACGTTCGCGCGGGTCGGGACCCCGGTCCGCCGATCATCCAGGGCGCACCGTGCACGGACCTGGACGCCCTGCCGACCCCGCGTTTCGAGGAGTACTTCGCACAAGTCGGGTCTCAGCCAGCGCTGGCCGACAGCGAGCTGTGGGTGGAGTACGAGACCAGCCGTGGCTGCTGGTGGGGACAGAAGCACCACTGCACCTTCTGTGGGTTCAACGCCCTCGGGATGGACTTTCGCGAGAAGTCCGCCGATCGGGTCCTGGAGCAGCTGGGCGAGATCCTCGCTTCTGCGCCCACCCGGCGGATCCAGATGACCGACAACATCATGCCCTACCGCTTTCACCAGACCCTGATCCCGCGGATCCCCCAAGAGATCGGCGAAGTCCGGATCTGGTACGAGATGAAGGCCAACCTCTCCCTGTCCCAGGTGAAGAACCTGGGGGACACGGGCGAGATGACCATCCAGGCCGGGATCGAGGCGTTGGACACCGAACTGACGCGGCTGACCCGCAAGGGCATCCTGGCGCGACAGAACGTGGCCCTGCTCCGCTACGCCCGCATCGTCGGCATGAAGGTCCAGTGGAACCTCCTCTGGGGCCTGCCTGGCGACACGGAACAACCCTACCGGCGCACGCTCGACCTGCTCCCGAAGCTTCGGCATCTCGGCCCGCCGTACATGCTGACCCACCTGATCCTCGATCGGTACAGTCCGTACCAACTCGAACCGGACACGTTCGGGATCACCGACCTGCAGCCGCTGGACTGCTACGCAGACGCGTTCCCGAGCCACGCCGACCTGGAGCGACTCGCCTACCACTTCCAGGGCACCTACCAGAGCGGATCGCACGACGCGCTCCCGCTGATGGCTGCAATCAACCAAGAGATCGAGCGATGGCACCTTGCCTGGCGAGGCGACCCCCGCAAGTGGCCCACGCTCATGGTGAGCCGTGCAGGACCGGGCCGCTATGTGCTCGTCGACACCCGCGGCCTCGGCAAGGCCCCCACCCTGTACCTGAACGACGCCCAGGCCCGGGCCGTGCTGGTGGGGGGTCCCCGCGAGCGGGTCGGCGCAGCCGAGTGGGCGATCGAAAACACCTACGCGGCCGACCTGGATGGTTGGTGCGCACCGCTGGCCGTGGCCCCCTACGCGCTCCTCACCGATTTCGAGGCCCGGTCTGCAGACGCGGTCGAGGCGGGGAGGCACATCCAGGTGATCAGCCTCTGACGACTCTGACTACCTGCGGTGCACCGTGTAGACGTGGTTGCCCAGGTGGCGCACCCAGTCGTAGGTGCGCTCGATGATCCGCTGGGAGTACTTGTCGCTGTAGTGGTAGCTGCCGCCGTATTGGTAGGTGGGCTCTTCCGAGGTGCCATCGTAGATGGAGTCACGCACGTAGAAGATGCCGTGGTCGCGGCACCCACCCAGGTCGTCGATGTGGTCTTCGATCTGGCGGGCGTAGCTGGTCGCACCTTGTTGGTTGAAGTACTGCACTGACGACCGGACCATCGGGCAGCCACCCGTCTCGACGGTGTCGTCGTAGCCGACGATGATGTCGGCGTGCCAGTACAGGTAGTGGTTGTAGACCACGATGACGGGGGCATTCTTGGTGCGAAGCTCGTACTTGATGCGCTCCACGTGGTCGTCGTCCATCAGGGCGACGCTCCACTGGCTCTCGCGCGGGTCCATGAAGATGAGTGTTCGCGCCGGCTCCGGCGTGGGCGTGAGGTCGTCCTGCCAACCGCCCGGCAGGTCGTCGAACCAGTTGTAGTACATGCTGGGGTAGGCGCCCTGCTGACCCGCGCTCGACGGTACGACGCCGTTCGAGGTGTCGCGCACGTAGTCACACACGAAGGGGTAGTCGCGGTCGAGGAGCGAGCCGCCGAAGTGCTCGTAGGTGAAGAGGATGTCGGTGAGGAAGTACCTCGACTTGCTGGCGGGCACGTAATCGGAGGCGTTCATCAGGAAACGCTCCGAGAGGTCCGTGTCGCCCTTGTAGTCGACCGCCTCCGGATCGAGGTGCTGGTTCATCAGCAACTCCATGGTGCCGGTGACCGCCATGAACAGGCAGGAGCCTGCGTCCCACTGGTTCGGCGAGGCGAGGACATAGGGCAGCAGGTCGGTGTCGGCCTCGCCCCACTTGGCGTCGTCGAGGACCACGCGGTCGCGCACTGCGAGCGACAGGGAGTACACCGGCGGGAGCCCGGGGGTATCGGCGACCTTGGTTCCGAGCGCCGCGTGGCAGGAACGCGCCCACTCGCCACTGCAGGGCGAATCGCCCAGCAGACCGAGTGGCCAACTCCGGCCGTCACGGTGCAGGACGTACAGATCCCCTTCGGCCATTACCTGGCCCGCGAATTCCTGCAGGACCGGATACCGCTCCTCCCCGACGAGCACGTGGAAGGACACCACACCATCCGAGTCGACCTCCGCCGTCAACTCCTCCGGGGCGTCCCAGGTCGGCAGGGTGGCTGTGGCGAACAGCCCTTCGACGAGGGGGTCGCTCGCGCTCCTCCAATCGTTCTGGTACACGACGTACACCTCGGCGTCGAGACCGTCGAGCACGTGCATGTCCCCCACCGGGTTCCGGTCCAGGTCCAGCCAGGTCAGGTTCGTCAGACCGGCCAATGCGGACACGTCGGTGACCTGGTTGTTGCCCAGGTCGAGCCACCGGAGGTCTTGGAGGTCCGAGAGCGGTGCGACGTCTCCGATCTGGTTGCTCCCCAGACCAAGGCGCTCGAGGCTGGTCAGAGCCGAGACCGGCTCGACGCTGGAGATCAGGTTGGCGCCGAGTTGGAGCGAGGTGAGTTTCGGGAGGGCCGCCACATTCCCGTCACGCGTTTCCTCGACCAGCGGTGTGAGGTCCTCGATGTCGTTCTCGAAGAGGGAGAGGTCCACCAGGTCCACCAGGTTCTCCACACCGCCCAGGTTGGCGATGCCCATGTCCTGGCACTCCAGGTTC
>JAFDJI010000214.1 GCA_019307545.1 Deltaproteobacteria bacterium
TCATCGCGCCGCCGTCGGTGAGCGCGAAGGACCCCACCCCGGGCCGCTCCCGAACCGCGCCCACGGTGAGCAGCAACACCTGGGCGTCGCTGGCAATCGCTCGCCCCGGCTCCAGCACCAACTCGGGGAGGTCGATCTTCCGCCGGGCGCACCCGGTCTCCATGGCCTCGACCACTGCCCGTGCATAGCGCTCGACCAGGTCCGGGGGCGCGGGGCGGGGGGGGCGGGGCAGGCGGCCGAGTCCGAGGTAGGTCAGCATCTCGAGGGTGGTGAACTCGCGGGAAAGGCAGGTGCCCAGGCCCCCGCCCAGGTCGAGCACTGTTGGCCGAGCGCCGGCACGAAGGGCATCCACGTGCACATCGAGGAGCCGCTCGACAGCCTTCTGGAAGGCGCGCAGGTCGTGGATGCCGGACCCGATGTGGGCCATGAGGCCGCGCAGGTCCAGGTGGGGGGAAGCCACCGCGCGTCGAAGGGCCTCTTCGACCTCGCCCCCGCGGAGATCGAGCCCGAACTGGTTGCGGCGGGAACCGGTGAGGGAGGAGGTGTTCATGTGGCGCGGGACGATGTCCGGGCACACCCGCAGGCCGATTCGCACCGGGCGGTCCAACTCTGCGGCGATGTCCTCCAGACGTCCCAGCTCTTCCAGGCCATCCACCACCAACAGCCCGATGCCGGCCTCGACCGCCGCGCGCAGCTCCTCCTCCCGCTTGTTGGGCCCGTTCATCACGATGCCGTCGGGATGGACCCCGAGCTGCAGTGCCAACCACAGCTCGTAGCCGTTGACCACCTCCGCACCGAGCCCCGCCTCGTGCAGCACCGCAAGGAGACCGGCGACCAGGTTGGTCTTGTAGGAGAAGTGGATCCGGCACGCGCCGGGATAGCCCTCGAAGGCGCGCTTCCACTGGACGCACCGCTCCCGCAGCCTACGCGCCGAGGCCACGTGCAGTGGGGTGCCGTACCGGTGGGACAACCCGGTCAGGTCCTGCCCGTCCATCCACAGGCGCCCGTCTCTTCGCTCCAGCCCCCACAGTGTCGGATCCACGGTCAGCGCTCCGGTGAAGGGTCGGTATCTTCGCGCATTCGCCACCGGCTCAGGGCGTTCTGCAGTCGGAAGGGCGAGGCCGATGCGTTCCGGAACTGCCACATGCCGTCGTCAGTGGCGACCTGCAGGGTGTCCGCGCGCTCGGTGGTCTCGGAGCGGATCGCGCCGATCGGCAGGAACAGGTCCCCGAATCGGAGGCCCGTGCGGTCGATGTGGAGCAACCCCTCTCCCATTGGCTCCACGGGCAGGATGGGGCCGAACATCGACGGCTCGCGCCACCCGCTCGCCTCGACCTCGAGGGCCTCCCGCTCCTCCGCCTCCCACACCGGCCGGGCCCACTCCGCGAAGGTGCAACACGTCCCCGCCTCGTCGGCGATCCGACCGTCCTCGGTGCCGGTGAACCGGGCCCCGCAGGCGTCGCAGCACAGCTCCTCGGGGTGCCAGCCGTCCTCCTCCAGGCAGGTCGGGCACCGCCACACCGCCCGCCCGAGGTGCTCGAGCGGCAGCCCGTCGAGGTGAACCCGTTGCGGATCCTCGTCCATCAGGTCCCGTAGGGCGGCGTCGAGGGTGGCCACCGGGTCCCCGTCGCCCCACCGAATGGGGGGTCCGATCCGGGCGGTGACGGGCCGGACCCGCATCACCGACGCCCACCGGGGCCCCGCGTCATAGGCGCCGGAGAGCACGACCGGGATGGTCGGGACCGGAAGGCGGGAGAGGATATGCGCAGTGTCGGTGTCCGAGCCCAGATAGGCACCGAGGACGGAGCGCTCCCGCTCCGGGAACACCCCCACCAGTTCCCCCTCGGCGAGGAGGCGGAGCATCCGCTGTGGTGATGAACCACACCCGCCGGGGCCGGACCGCGGCCGCCGCGAACACAGGATCGATGTAGCAGGAGTGGTTGATCACCAATACCGCGCCGCCGACCCCGGCAAGGTGCTCCTGCCCGGTCGCCCGTACCCGGATCACCCCCAGCCAGCACATCGGGTGCAGCAGCGGCATCAGGGTCAGGCGAGGAAACAGCCCCACCCGGCGGCGGTACCGCAGGTAGGCCTGGCCGAAACGGCGCACCAGGCCGCGCTCCTCCACCAGCGCGTAGCCGACCCATACCGGGAGGAACAACGGCGCCACCACTGCGGTCAGGGCTGGCGACCCCGCGAGCAGCCCCCATCCGAACAAGAACACGTTGAAGCAGAGGTAGATGGGATGGCGTGCCAGGCGGTACGGTCCACGTGCCACCAGCTTCGGTGGGGGTAGGGCGCTGATGGGCAGGCCCTCCCCTCGGCGCCACAGGGCCGCGATCCCCCAGCCCAGCAGGAAGAGACCGGCTCCGGCCACCACCGCCCCGCCCCACCAGGGTCGGGCCTGCCAATCCAGGGTGGCGTCGATCGCTTGTGCGGCGGTCCACAGCACGGCCGGCAGCAGCACCCAGAACACCAAGATGTAGGCGATCACCACCCCCCACCGCGCGGCGCGTCCTTGGAGCGGCGATGTGGTGCGGGCAGAGGGCCCTTCCAAGGCATCCTCCATTGGGCGGGTTCGGCCGAAGGGTAGCCCGGAGGGGGGTGTGGCACTACGTCCGGTCCGGGGAGTGTGATGGACCTGCCCATCGAGACGATACGCTCGGACCTGCTCGCGGCCGTCGCGGGCGGTCCCGTGGTGGTGTCCTCGCCCACCGGATCGGGCAAGTCCACCCAGGTTCCGCGGTGGTGCGCGGAGCGGGGCCGGGTTCTGGTGGTCGAGCCGAGGCGGGTGGCCTGCCGCAGCCTGGCCATGTGGGTGGCGGAGCTGGAGGGGACCCCGCTCGGCGGGCGGGTCGGCTACGCGGTACGGGACGAGCGGCGGGCCAGGGTCGACACCAAGATCCTGTACGTCACCACCGGGGTGGCCCTCCGCATGGTGCAGTCCGGGGACACCGACCGGTTCTCGACCGTCATCCTGGACGAGCTCCACGAGCGCAGCCTGGACCTCGACCTCCTCCTGGCCCTGTTCCTGGTGCGGTATCGGAAACAGCTCGTCGCGATGTCCGCGACGCTCGACGGAGACCAGGTTGCCGCCCACCTGGGGGGCGCGCACCTGCACGCCGAGGGGCGGCAGTATCCGGTGCGGGCGGTCCACCCGCCGAATCAGCCGGTGTTGCCCGATGTGCGCGGCTTGGAGGACCGCATCGCGGCCGCCCTCGCCGCGGCGCCGCCCGAGGGGGACGTGCTGGTGTTCCTCCCCGGAAAGGGCGAGATCGCCCGTACGGTGGAGCGTCTGCGTGGTCTGGGGGACTGGGATGTGCTCCCACTGCACGGGGGACTGACCCTGGAGCAGCAGGCGCGGGCATTCCGGGAAGGCGGGCGTCGCCGGGTGGTGTGCGCCACCAACGTGGCGGAGCCCTCGGTCACCCTGCCCCGCATCCGGGTGGTCATCGATTCCGGGCTCGTCCGCCGGACCCGCTACCACAAGGGGCGGGGCTACCTCACCCTGTTTCCCATCGCCCGGGACAGCGCCGAACAGCGCACCGGTCGGGCCGGGCGCATCGCCCCCGGAATGGCTTTCCGGTTGTGGCAGGAGCGTGCGCCCCTCGATGTGCGAACCCCACCGGAGATCCACCGCGAGTCCCTGGTTCCGCTGGTCCTGGCCGCAGCGGCGTGTGGGGCGCCCGAGCTGGACCTGCCGTTCCTCGACCCGCCCATGGATTACGCGGTGGACAGTGCCCGGGAAGCGCTGCAAGCCCTTGGCGCGTTGGACGAAGGCGGTGGCATCAGCGATCGGGGCCGCGCCCTGTTCGGCCTGCCCCTCGACCCCTACCTGGGACGGCTCCTCATCGAGGCCCGGGAGGGCGATCGGCTGCGGGACGCCATCGACCTGGTGGCGGCGCTCTCGGTGAACCGCCCCCTCTTCGCGGGTCCCCGACCCCTGGAACCCGACGACGACCTGCGCGCGGAAGGCTGCGACGCCGTGGCCCTGGTGGGCGCGGTGCGCGACGGAGATCCGGGCCGCCACGGACTCGACCGTCACGCGCTGCGCGAGGCTCGCCAGATGGCGAGGCGACTCTGCGGGGCCTGGGGCCTCTCCGAACCGCCCGGGCGACTGGATCGCCGGCGCCTCGCCATGGACGCGCTGTCGGCCTGGCCGGGTTGCGCCCACGTGGTGCGCCGTCGGAAGAGGCGCGTCGCTTGGAGCAACGGCGGCACGGAACTCTCCCTGGGACGGGAAAGCGCCGTGGACGAGCGTTTGGTGGACGCGATCATCGTCCTGGACTCCCGCGCCATCGGCAAGAGCCCACGGAAGAAGGAGCTGATCTGCACCGCCGCCATGCCGGTGCCGATCCCGTGGCTGGTGGCGGCGGGCCTCGGGCGCGACCGCGTCGAGCGTGCGGTTGTAGAGGGAGATCGGGCCTTGGCACGCATCGAGCGGGTGTACGCGGGGCGGGTGTTGTCCAAGCGGGAGGAGGTCCCGGTGGGGGCCCTGGCGCGAAGAGCAGTGGCGGAGCTGTTCCTGGGCGGCCGCCTGTTCAAGGAGGCCCTGCCCGCGGGGCGCGACCGGCTGGAGGCCCGCGCGCTCCATGCCAGCCTGAACGACCTGGGACCGGTTCCTACGCTCGAGGAGTGGGTGGACCAGCGACTGCACGAGATCGGGCTGGAGTCCGGGGAGGACCTGGCCCTGCTCAGCGAGGCCGACTTCCTCCCCGAGGACCTTCCTGCCACGGACCGGGCGCGCCTCGACCGGGAGTTCCCCCGCTCCCTGAACATCGGCGACGCCCTGTACGAGATCCGCTACGACGTGGGCCGCCGGGTGGTGACCCTGGAGAAGGTGCGCGGCTACCGGCGCGATCCGCCGCCGCTCCAGTTCCTGCCCCCGCTCACGGGGTGGCGCATCGAGGTCCGACACAAGAACGCGGTGCATGTGCTGCGGGAGTAGGAGGTACTCCCGCCCTAGTCCTCGTCGCCCAACAGCCCCTCGCGCGCTTCCTTCAGCAGCCACGGAACCATGACCAGGGCGGCCACCGGGTCGGCCCACCACCATCCGGCCGCCGCGTTGGCCACCAGCCCGAGCAACAGCGCGAACGACAGGAAGGAGCAGGCCAGGGTTTCCTTTGCTTCCGCGCGCAAGGCGCGGCTGCCGAGTGCATCGGCGGCGCGGAGCTTGCCCCACGCGATCAGCGGCATCACTACCAGGGATGCCACCGCGAGCGCGATGCCGACCAGGCTCTCCTCGGGCGCGTTCGCGGTCCACAACACCCACCCGGCCTGCACGAGCACGTAGAGCGCGAGGAGCAGGAAGGTGGCTCCGACGAACCGGAGGACGCGTTGTTCCGTGCGCTCCACATCCTCCGCGTCGTCGCCACGGAACTCCACGTACAGGCGCCATAGGAGCATCCCCGCCGCGGCGGTCTCGATCACGCTGTCGAGCCCGAACCCGACCAGGGCGATGCTGCCGGCCATCACCCCGGAGCCGAGTGCCACCCCGGCCTCGATCACGTTGTACGCCAGGGTGGCGATCACCAGTCGCAGGGCGATCCGGTTCCAGCGTTGGTTCGCCACGACCTCGGCCATGGGGGACTCCTCCGAAATCGACCGTATCGCGGCGCGCTTCCTATGGGGTGAAGCTGACGGTCTCCCGCGTGTCGTCGCTCCACTGGACCCACACCGAGTAGGTCACCCCCTCGGTCAGCTCCAACTCGTCGCTGTACAGCTCTGTCGCCCCCGTCGGGACCACCCCGTGGACCACCGGCGAGTCGATCTCATCGCCGTCGGGGTGAAGGACGGCCCATGCATAGTCGGCGTCCTCGAGGTCCCCGCGCAACACGGTGATCTGGCTCGCCGGGCCTCCGTCCCACGCGTACTCGGGAGTCGTTCCCTCACCGATGGTGATGGGCTCTTCTTCTTCTCCGTTGCACGCGACGAGAAGACCCACGAGCAGCGCGGTCGAAAAGAGTGTGAAGCGCGTCATGCCGTCCTCCAGATCATTCGAACCCACTGTACGTCAAGGAGACTCGAAACCATCCCCCTGCCGAACCGCCAGCCGGAGCAGGCGCAGCGCGAGTTGCATCTCCCTCCGAGTCGCGGCATCCGGGTCAGGCGCGAGTGAGCTTGCCAAGCGCTCCAGCGCAGCGTGCATCTCGGGATTGAGCCCGTCCATGGCGCGCCCCGTGAGGAGCGCCTCCTCTGCGTGGACCACGGCCTCTTGCCAACGGTCGGCGGGACCCAGCGCCAGGGCGAGTGCCGTGAGGAGCCGGACATGCAGGAAGGGGTCTTCACGGAACCGGTGGACCGCTTCGCGGAGCCGATCGAGGTCGACAGACGAGGCGCCGCGGGCGTCCCACAGCGGCTCGAGGCTTAGCAGCAGCGCTACGGCGTCTGTCGGTCGTGGATCGGCGAGCACGCCGAAGGCGTCGGCGGTGTTGTGCCGGTCGGCGAAGAGTACCTCGATGGCCCCCCCGCCGTCGGGGTCGTCGGCATCCAGTGCCCGGCGCTGGCCCACCTGCAAGTAGTGGAAGGCGTGGCGCGCCCGTGTGCGATCGAGCAGCCAGGGCGACGCCTGGTTGGCGGCGTATTCGCGGGTGGCCTCGCGCATGTGGTAGCGGGGGGGGCCCGGACCGTGCGGCGAGGTGTGGACCAGGGAGTGGTCGACCAGGGCCTCCACCAGGTCCACGGCGTCGGGTCCCCGCAGCACCGCCCTGGCCGCCTCCAGGTCGAACCCGCCCCGGAACACGGTGAGTTGGCACGCTGCCCGACGTTCTGCGTCCGACAAGAGGTCCCAGGCCATGTCCGGGGTGATGGCGTGGTGTCCATCCAGGGGGTGCAGATCCACGCAGTGCTCGTTCTGCAAGTGCAGCCGTGCCCGGCTGGTGACCAGGAAGCGGATGTCAGGAGCCGCGAGGCGCCATTCCCCCACCAGGATCGCCAGGTCCTCCAGCACCGGGTCGGCCTCGTCCAGCACCACCAGCCCGCTCCGGCGATCCGCGAGGACCCGTCCCACGGCTTCTGCGTCCACGCCGGCGAGGGGTGCGCCGAGCGCCTCGGCTACTGCGTCTGCGGCGTCACCGGCCGAGCGGGCAGACCCGAGGTCGCAGAACACCGCCCCCCGGGTCCGCGCGGCGACATGGCGTGCCAGGGCGGTCTTCCCCACTCCAGGAGGGCCGAGCACCGTGACGACGCGGGTCCCCAGGGCAAACAGCGCCACCAGGTCCGCCAACTCATCGTCCCGCCCGATCAGCGGGGGGAGCGGTCCTTGCGTCACAGCTGGGAGGTTCCGCACCATCACTCGGGGCCGTACAGCTTATCCTTGAGCTCGGCCTTCATCCGGGCCAACTCCGCCTCGGCGTCTGCCCTCCGCTCCTCCGTCGGCTCCTGGGTCGCGGCCTTCTCCGACGCCTCCGCCGCCCGCACCGAAGCCTCGATGCCTGCGGCGATTTCCGCGGCCGCATCCCCGGATGGGCGCACCTCCACCCGACCCTCGCGTGCCTTGTGGGCTGTCTCCAACTCACCCTCAGCGAACTCGAGGAACCCCTTCCCCGCCTCCTCCACCTTCTCCTTCACCGTGTCCACCGCCTCCTTCGCCGCCGCCTTGGCGGCCTCCTCGGTGGCCTTCTTCCGCCCCCTGCGGAGCAGCCGGTTCAGGTTGTCCCACAAACCCATGTCACAGGCATCCGGTGTAGCTGCAGCTGAAGGAGGCGTCCGCGCCGAAGTCGGTGCGGTGGTAGCTTCCCCCGGCGACGTCGGACGGGCTGTTGTCGGAGCCACCCGAGCCCCAGTTGCAGTTGGACGAGGTGGCGGAGGCGCCGTCCTCGAGCAGGTCGATGCCGCCGCCGACGTGGGTCGAGGTGTTGGTGGCGGTGTTGGCGTACACGCCGGTCCCCGTGCCGGCGATGCCGGTGCAGGTGAAGGTGCCCGTGTCGGGGGAAAGGACCCGTAACAGGATGCCGCCGCCCTCGTCGGCGGTGTTGCCGGTGATGTGGCTGTCGGTCGCGGTGATGGTGCACGCGCGGTGGCACGCGATCCCGCCGCCCCAATCGTAGGCGGTGCTGTCGGAGATCATGGAGCCAATGAGGTTGACGACCGCCGGAGCCGTCGAACCCTGGTCCACGAGCACCCCGCCGCCGTCGTTGCCCACCGCGTCGTTCAGGGTCAGGAGGGAACCCACGATGTTGAGCGTGCCCTCCAAGATGGCCACCGCGCCCCCGCCCTCGCCCCCGCCGCCGTTGGCGTCGTTGTAGTCGAAGGTGCTGCTGGCAATGGTAACAGTACCCGCCGCCTGGTAAATGCCACCACCGGACTCCCCGGCGGTATTGCCCGTGACCGTGGAGGTGCCGATCGCCAGGGTGCCGTCCGCGATGTACACCGCGCCTCCGTAGCTCGCGGTGTTGGAGGACAGGGTGCAGTCCTTCACGTTGATGTCCACATCGACGTCGCTGTACAAC
>JAFDJI010000015.1 GCA_019307545.1 Deltaproteobacteria bacterium
TCAACTCCTCGAAAAGTACTTTTCCTGCTCACTTTTTCCTGACACGGCCAAGAACCGAGGTGTAGCAAGGGCCACAGCACTCACGGCACAAACAGCGAAGTGCGTCCAGTGAACTCCTTACACGACCCTCGGCTACGTCGAGTGACCCCGGCGCAGCCGCAGTGCCACCACTCACCGGCGGTGTCGCCGGATCAGCCCTGTCAACATCGCGCCAACCCGAGCCTCCAACTGGCAGAACTGCCTCGCAAGTGTGGGATCTCCGAGGCCGACCGGAAGCGAGGCGGTGAACACCAGGGCGGTCTTGCGGGCCCGTCGTGCGATGTGCCAGGCGTCGAGCCGTTCATGTGGGAAGGGATAGGTCTTCGTCGTGGTCATGTCGTCCTCCGCAGTGAAGAGCCCGCCCGACGGCGGGTCTCACCCGCGCAGCGACCCGACGGCGGGCGGGCTCGGAGCGGAGGAGGAACGCCGCCACGGCGATGAGCGGCCATTCCCCATGACCTGCTCCACGACCACGACCACGACCACGCCAGGGTCAATGTCAAGTCAGCGCTACCGCCCCTTCAGCAACTGGCGATGCTGCTCCAAGAGCCCGGCGAAAACTGGTTGCTCGCCACACAGGTGGTCGTGGTCGCGACCTACTCCACGATCACCCGGTCCGAAGCACTCCGCCCAAAGGTCTCCGGCGTGTACATCTCCTCCGCCTTCGTCGGTGGGACCACGAACTGGCCCGGCGTAGTAGCCAAGGCGACGTAGCTGTAGGTGTACACCCCGTCCCAGAGCAGCGACGTGTAGGCCTCCACCCGCTCGTCGCGCATGTTCTGGTGCTGGTACCACGGGCCGCGCCACCACCAGTAGCTGCCGCCCTGCGCCTCTGGATCCTCCGGAAGGGTCCCCGTGACGGCGAGCGCGGGGTTCTGGGGTTCCAGACCTGCCGGGAGCGGGTCGACGAGGGCCACATGGTACCGGCGCGCAGGGGCGACCATGGTGAGTCGGACCCGCACCCGGGACCCGGCCCGGATGTGCCAGACGCCATCCGCGTCTCGCTGGACGTCCTCGGGATCGTCGATGGCGTCGTACTCACGCACCACCGCGAAGCCGTAGTCGGCGGCCTCGTAGGTGAGGTCGCGCGGCGCGTACCGCATTCCGACCCGGTAGTAGAGGCGTCCCTGCCCTTCCTTGGCGATGGTGAGGTCCATCTCTCCGCCCGGATCGGTGAGGAAACCCATCGGAATGTCGATGAGGGCGTACTCGGTGCTCCGTCCGCGGAAGGCGTGCTCACCTGCGAAGCCCTCCCCCAGCCATACCCGCGCCATGAAGTCCGGGGTCTGTGACTCGTAGGCATGGAAGTAGCTGTCCATCGCCAGGAGCACGAAGGCGTTCTCCTGGGTGTTGCCCCACCGTCCGCGGGTGCGGTGCGCGAGCAGACCCTGCACCAGCTTCGGGATGAGGTCGCTCTCCGGACGGGTGGTGATGAGCGCCTCGAGCAGCACCCCGTCTACCCGGCGGTCGGAGTGGAGCAGCACGTACTCCCCATCACTGTAGGAGGTGACGAAGTGCGCGCCCGCCGCGGTCTCGGCGACGTTGTTCATCAGGTGTCGCTCGATCGCCGCAACCTGGGCCTCGGCGCCACCGGCGTGCAGCACTGGGAGGATCCAGCCCTGCGCTTCCAGAGGCAGTCCCTCCACACCCGCTTCCCTCAGGAGCGCGCGCGCCTTGCCCGGGTCCTCATCCCCGAACAGGTGCCGCACGTAGACGGCGTAGGCGATGATCGTCCAGCGCGACTCCTTGGAGTACCAACTGGGGATGTGGCGCTCGACGCGGCGCAGGTAGCGCAGCGAGCTGTCCACCATCGTCTCGGGGACCTCGTAGCCCTTGGCCTTCGCCCTCGCGAGTGCGTGGGCGACGTGCACCGAGGGGTAGGGCCAGTCGCGTTCGTTGTAGCGCCACCACCCGAACCCGCCGCTGGGCGTCTGGCGCGCCTGGAGCCGCTCGATATCGCGGGCGACCGCCGACTCCAGCTCTTCGGGCGGGGGAAGCTGCTCGGCCTGGAAGGCGTCCAGAACGTCGCGCAGGGCGGCCACCGCCATCACTCGGGAGGCGATCTGCTCGTTGCACTCGTAGGGGTACTGCACCAGGTAGATGAAGGCGTCGGTCAGGGCCTGCAGGGTGGTGGAGGACGTGGTGATCTCCAGCCCCCCGAACTGGGTCCACACCTCGTCTGGGGCCTTCACCGGCTGCACCGCAACCCCTTCGTCGATCACCCCGTAGGTGGCGAAGGCCTCAGCGGTGGCGGGGGTCCACACCGGGAACTCGAAGCGGGTGGCGTCGGCGAACCCGTCCGCGGCGACGACCGCCTGGAATCGAGCCGTCCCAGCCATCTCGGCCGCGACCGGGATCCGCACTTCGACGCGGTCCTTGGCGGGCACCATCATCCGACGGCCGGCGATCCGCACCGGGGGCCCCACGGGCGCGCGGGCCACGTCGTCGATCACCCGGGCGTTCACCGCTTCGAGTGCCACCGACACGCTGCGGGGCGTGTTGGTCTGGTTCTGGACCACCAGCGGCAACTCCATGCGGTCGCCGAAGTTGAGGAATCGGGGCGGCGAGGGCCGCAACATCACCGGGAGCCGCGCGGTGACCGTGGACTCGCCGTGACCGAAGCGGCGTCCGCCTTCCACCGCAACCGCCATGAGGCGATATCGGGTGAGGGAGTCGGGCAAGTCAAGCTGGACCTCGGCCCTGCCGTCGGCCCCGGTCCGCACCCGGGGCGCGAACAACGCGGTCGCCGCGAAATCCTCGCGAAGGGCGATGGGCGCGTCCGCAGCCGGAGCCTTCTCGCCCGCCGCCGCGACGGCAGACATGGGTTCGCCGGGTGGCGCGGGTGGGGGCATGGCCGTGGTCATGGGTGCCCGCAGCATCCGCCTCTCTCTCCGGTCCGAACCACCGCCCTCGTCCTCGAGGAGCATCTCTGCGTCCCCGAATTCCCCCGCCCCGAACCCAAGGGCACCCATTGGACCGGTCACCAAGACCTCTTGGGGCTTGGCGAGCTGCACGAAGGAGCGGAGGTGGTACTCGACCACCCCAGCCCCGAGTTGGCTGTAGAACACCGCCAGTGGATCGGGCACCCGGTACCCGGAGAGGGAGAGGACGGACTCGTCCACCGCTACCAGGGCGACCTCGGCCTGAACCGGTGCCCCGTTGGCGTCGACGACCTGGACCTCGATCACCGTGTGGCCGCCCGGCGCCAGCTCCGCCTCCCGGGGGGTGACGGTCACCGCCAGGGCACGATGATGGGGCGGTACGGGCAGGTTGAGGGTCCCATGCCCGTGCGCCACCTGGCGCGGCACATCGGGGAGAGGCGTCCCGTCATCGTCGGTGCGCTCCGCCGTCCCCACCAGGTCCACGTCCAGGTGCACGTTGGGCACGTGGCCGTCCGTGATCGGCACGTTCAGGGTCACCGTGGATCCCTCCACCCTGAACCGCTCGCTGTGGACCAGCCCATTGCGCCGGAGGGTCCACAGACCCTCAGCCGGGTGGAAGGGCGCCTGGACCAGGATCTCGGCCACGTCGCCGGGACCGTACTCGTCCTTGTCCGGGACCAGGGTGATCTCCTCCATCTGCACCCCGCGGGCGGGCCGGCCCTTGCCCCCAGAGACCCAGAGGCGGGTCTCGGTCTGGTTTGGGCGGCCATCGAGGTCTCGCACCTGGGCGCGAAGCACGTAGGAACCTCCTTCCTCGGGGGTGAAGGCGCACTGCACCGGCTCGGCGCCAGAGGTGGCGGTGCACCCCACCGTGTCCTTCTCCACCTCCTTCCATTCGCCCCGCACCCGCTCCCATTCCAGGCGAGACAGGGTGGTCTCCACCCGCTGTCCGGAGATGGGTGCGCCGTCGACGTCGACCACGACCAGGTCCAAGTCGAGGGATTGGCCCAGCTCCACGAAGGACCGCGAGGGGCGCACACCCACGTACCAGGCCGCGGGGTGTACCAGCACCTGGTGTCGCGCCGTCCAACGCTGGCGGTTGACGTCGGTCACCGTGGCCTCGGTGTGCACGGTGTGGGGTCGCGGAGGGTTCACCCCGAGGAAATCGACGCGCGCGTGGTGCGCACCCATGCTGTCGGTCTGTCCCTCCAGGACCTTCCGATCGTAACGGCCCCCATCGGGCACCGGACCGCCCCACCACGCCGAGCGCCACCAGGGTGTCCAGGTGCCGAAACGGAATTCGCTCCAATTTGGTGGTTGGAAGGTCGCGGGCTCGCTCCAGGCCTCCCACCGCACGGGCGCTCCGGGCAGGGTACCCCCCGCGAAGTAGTTGGCGGACACCGTGACCACCGCGTGTTCGCCCAGGTAGTAGGGACCGGGGTCGGAGGTCGCGGAGACCTCGAACTCCGGCCGACGGAACTCCTGGATCTGGAAGCCGTGGTGGTGATTGGGGTTGGAGTAGGGCACCCCCTGAGCGGAGATCTGCACGCTGGCCCAGCCGAGGTTCGGGGTCTCCGGGAGGTCGAAGGTGAAGTGGAAGCCTCCGCTGTCGCTCACCGTGGCCTCGCCCCGGGTCATCTCGTTGCCATGGGGGTCTCGCGCGACCCACTCGATCCCGCTCGGGATCTGCTCCGGCACCGACAAGTCGCCGTTCTTGCCGGGGAAGAACTCACGTACCCACCCCTTGACCGAGACCGTCTCCGCGGGCCGGTACATGTGCCGGTCGTCGAAGGTGTACCAACGCAACTGGTCGTTTGGCGGGCGCGCGGTCCAGCCCCCGTGGGTGTTCCACCAGCCGGCGCGCTCGGGAAGGAAGGCCACGTCGGCACCCTTGCGCGCCAGGAGCAGGTGGGGCCCGCTGCTGTCGGTGCGCAGGTCCAGGGTGGCGAGCCCATTGGCGCCGGTGGTGCGGGTCGGGTCGGGCGGGGCTGGCGTACCCGAGGAGACACGAAGCTCCACGCCTTCCAGGGGACTGCCGTCCGCCAGGGAGGTGGCCCAGCCGAGCAACGCTTCGTAGTCCACGTACGCCGAGAGCCCGATCCGGGTGGCCTGGACCCACGAGATGATGTGGATCTGCTCCCACCTCTTGTTGGCCTGGGGCTGTGGCTCCACCCACACCAGCAACTGCCCGAGGCCGTCCTGGAGCCAGGGCGACAGATCGATGGAGGTCTCGATGCGTTCGTCCTCCACGAAACCTTTCACCTCGATGACCTGGTCGGTGAGGCGCTCCAGGGGAGGCGCGCCGCGCAGGCGGCCGTCGTAGCGCCAGGTGCGCATCCACTCCGAGACGCCGGCGTACTGCTGCGGCGAGGCGCGGAACACCCGCAGCCGCATCCGGCGGTGGTTCACGGTGTAGATCGGGTAGGAGGGTTTTCCGGCGGGGTCGAGCACCAGGAAGTCGGGACCCGGGCCCTGGAAAGAGGGCTCCAAGCCGCCGTTCTTGAACCGGACGGTCTGCTCTCGTTCGAGGGTCTGCCCAAAGGTGTCCGCGAGGGCCGCGGGGAGGGTGACGGTGTAGGTCTGGTGTGCTTCGGTATCCGCGTAGATCTGCAGCGAGTACCCGGAAGCCATGGTGTTGACCCGCCGCGGGGTGGGCTCGATGGTGAGGGTCGCGGGGTCGAAGGCCTCCTCGTCCAGCGGGTTGTTGAACTGGATCGACCAGTAGCCGTCCGGGACGCACCCCTTGCTCCCCTCGTAGCAGTACTGGTCGGTGACCTGGAGCGGGTCGTAGGTGTAGAAGGTCCGGCTCTGCTTGCTCGAGGTGGTATTGGGGCCCTCGGCCGACGGAGCGCCTTTGGCCACCGTCAGGGTGAAGGTGGTGGCCGCCGGAAGCAGCTCCGCCGGCCGAAGCACCACCACCCGGTCCCCCTGAGCGGCGGACACCATCGGCCGCACCAGGTCATCTCGCTCGATCTCGACCTCGGTAGCGGCCTGCAGCGCGTACTGCTGGCCTTTTGCGGTGAGGGTCACATGCTCCGCCATTGCGGCTGGATCCACCGCTTGATCGAAACCGAGGAAGACGAGGGGATCGCGCTGGTGCGGCCCGTGCTGGGGATAGGCCTGCTCGAGGACGGGGGGCGGGGTGGTGAAGGTCCACGACGCGGCCTCCGCCAGGGTGCCCCCCACCTTGGAGGTGGTCCCAGTCGGGACGGTGACCGTGTAGGTGGTGGCCATGGGGAACCGGTCGTGCTCGGAGGGCTCGAAGAGCACCGTCTTGGCGCCCACCCAACGCCATTGGCCCGTCGGCTCGGGCTCGATTCGCACCGGGCGCACCCGGGTCGCTTCTTCCTGGGAGGACACCGCCACCATGGGTTGGGAGAAGGTGACGCTGAGGTGGGGTGCCATGGGGACGTCGCCCTTTGGGGCGAAGCGCAGCACCTCGAGAGGAACCACCTGTCCGGGATCGGGCACGTCGGGCTTCGCGGGCGGCGGGAAGGGAACCTGGATCGTCGCCCCGGTGCGGGGCGGGGGCTTGCTGCCCTCGCGCAAGGCGAAGGCCACACCCTCGTCCCCCTCCTCCTCCAGGGGTGGGGCACGGTCGAGCAGGGCTCGGGTCTCCGCCTCGGAGAGCGTCTCGGCGCGTGCCGGAGGGAGCGACTCCGTCCCACCACCAGCGGGCCCAGCCTCGCTCAGCTCGAACCGGAAGCCCTCGAGCACCGGATCTTCGGTCCACTTCAGGGGCTCGGCTCGCTCCGGGGCATCCAGCGCAATGGAGAAGTCTTCGGGCTCCGCGCCACACCCGACCAGGAACAGGACCGTGAAGAGGAAACGCGTGCAACCCATGTCGACTCCCAATTCTCACCCAGCGTGCCCCTTCGACAGGGTCGAACCCGACCCGGTTCCCGGGACCGCTCGCCAGGGCGGGGGCATGTTAGCCTCCGATGGCGTGTTTCTCGTACCGACGCTTGGGAGGGACCTCCGATGATCGTGGTGCTCGTGCTGTCGGCCGCGCTTGCCGTACCCCCTGACTACAAGGTGACCAAGGAAGACGTGGAGGGTTGCACCCTGATGCTGGGGCCCCGGGAGGCCGACGGCGTGGTGCCGATGCGTGCGGAGTGCCACTGGCCCGACATCACCCTGGAGAAGTTCGACGGGTTCTTCAAGGAGTGGGGCGATCACGACCTGTCCTTCTCCACCGTCGAGGCCTCGGACGTAATCGGGAGCGAGGGCGGCAAGCTCCAGGTGCGCCAGGTGCACGTCACCAAGGGCATCTCGGACCGGTTCATCATCCTCGACGGCGAGCGGGTGGAGGTCGAAGGGGGCTACCGCTACCAGTGGACAAGGTCCTCCCACACCGAGACGGCGCCTGACGGCATGGTGGAGGCGATTCGCAGCGATGGGTACTGGGAGGCGACCGCGGCCGAGGCCGGCGGGGTGAATGTGGTCCACCAGCTGTCCTACGACCCGGGCGGCAGAGTGCCCGGCTTCCTTGTGCGCTGGTTCCAGACCGGCGGCCTCGCCGGAATCGTGACCGACCTTCACGCGTACCTCACTACGCATTAGGTGCTGATGCATGGCCGGCGCACGAATCCTGGGCGACCCGGTCCCACACCACGGTTCACCTGGGGGTCTCCCATGAACCAGCCCAACGCCATCACGCTTGCCGAACAGTACGGCGCGAACAACTACCATCCGCTGGACATCGTCCTCACGCGCGGCGAGGGTGCCTGGGTGTGGGACGACGCCGGCAACAAGTACCTCGACTGCCTGGCGGCCTATTCGGCCGTCAACCAGGGGCATTGCCACCCGCGGATCGTGCAGGCGCTCGTCGACCAGGCCTCCCAACTCACCCTCACCAGCCGCGCCTTTCACAACGACCAACTCGGCCCGTTCCTGGAGAAGCTCTGTAGGGTCACCGGCTTCGACAAGGCACTGGTGATGAACACCGGTGCCGAAGCGGTGGAGACGGCCATCAAGGCGGTCCGCAAGTGGGGCTACAAGGTCAAGGGCGTCCCAAGCGACCGCGCCGAGATCATCGTGTGCGCCGACAACTTCCATGGCCGCACCACCACGATCGTGGGCTTCTCCACCGAACCCCAGTACCGCGACGGCTACGGTCCCTTCACCCCCGGGTTCAAGGTCATCCCCTTCGGCGATGCCCGCGCGCTACGAAAGGCGATGAAGCCCCGGACCGTCGCTTTTCTGGTGGAGCCCGTCCAGGGTGAAGCCGGGATCAACGTGCCCCCGGACGGCTACCTCGCTGCGGCACGCGAGATCTGTGATCAAAACGACGCCCTGTTCATCCTCGACGAGATCCAGACCGGATGGGGGCGCACTGGGAAGCTGTTCGCCTTCGAGCACGAGGACATTCGGCCCGACGGCGTGACCGTCGGCAAGGCGATGAGCGGCGGCCTGTACCCGGTGAGTGCCTTCCTCGCGTCTGAGGACGTGATGGAGGTGTTCCACCCCGGCGACCACGGCTCCACCTTCGGGGGCAACCCATTGGCGAGCGCGGTCGGCATGGCCGCGCTGGACGTGCCCGTGGAGGAGGACCTCCCTGGCCGGTCCGCGGAGTTGGGAGCTTGGTTCATCGACCGGCTCCGGGCAATCGACAGCCCACACGTGGCCGAGGTCCGCGGCAAGGGACTGTTTGTCGGCGTGGAGCTCAAGGAGTCGTCCGGCTCCGCCCGTCCCTTCTGCGAGCGGCTCAAGGACGCGGGGATCCTGTGCAAGGAGACCCACGAGCAGGTGATCCGCTTCGCGCCCCCGCTAGTGGTGGAGAAGGAAGCGCTGGAGTGGGCACTGCCGAGGATCGAGAAGGTGCTCACCTCATAGCCCGTGTGCTGTCTGCGGGGTCGCCGGGAGTGCACGGCGAATCTCCCCCCGTCGCCCCACCGCCGTGCCACCACAAGGAGCGCCCCCTGCGCCGTGTGACGAGTGCCCACAGGGCGGGCAGGACCGGCCAGAAGGGCGCCACGCCACCCGCTCCGCTGCACGCACACGCGCCGCCGGTCTCCGGGTAGAGGGCCTCCAGCAGCGCGTCCAGGTCCAACTCGCCGTAGCCGTAGACCGGGTGGTGACCGCTCTCGTCGTGGGTCACCAGGGGGGAGGGGCGCGCGGTCTCCATCAGCAGGGCGCGAACCTCAGTGGCAGTCAGGTCCGGCTCGACGGACAGGATCCAGCCGGCCACCCCGGACACTACCGGCGCCGCAGCGCTGGTGCCGCCGAAGGTCTCTGTGTATCCACCGCTGTGCGAGGTGGTCACCGTCGCCGAGGGGGCCGCCAGGTCCACGGTGGCGCCCTCGTTGGTGTAGGCGGTGGGGTTGCCGTAGCGGTCGGTGGCGCCGACGCAGAGCACCTCGTCCATGGCCTGCAGTTCGTCGTCCTCGATGACCCGGTCGTCGTTGCCGGCCGCGAAGACAACGACGGAGCCCAGTCCGCCGCGGGTCTCGGAGGCGGCGCGCCGGATCACCGCGGCGAGCGGGGCGGGCACGGGGATGCTCTCGACGTAGCCCCAGGAGTTGCTGATCACCGCGGCCCCGCTGTCGATGGCGTGCTCGAAGGCCGCGACATCACTGTGCAGCGCCCCGGCACCCTCGCCGAGGAGCTTGATGGGCACCAGGGTGCACCCGGGGCAGAAGCCCACGATGCCCTCGCCGTTGTTGGCGCGGGCGCCGACGATGCCGGCGACCGCCGGGCCGTGCTCGTCACACACCACCTCGGCGCCGTCGAAACAGAACTCGCCGGGGTCGGGGGAGGGGTCGTCGTCGTCGGCGTAGGCGTCGTAGGGGTCCGCGATGCCCGCCGCCAGGTCCGGGTGGGCGATCTCGATGCCCGAGTCCACCACCGCCACCGGGACGGTGGGGTCTCCAAAGGAGATCTCCCACAGGGCCTCGGTGCCCAACAGCTCGTGGTACCACTGGCCGGGGTAGCGCGGGTCGTCCAGCGCGACATCGTATGGACGCCGCGGGAGCAGCAGGTCCGGGAGCACCGACGCCACCGCCGGATGGCCGGCCCAGCGGCGACACACATCGAGGGCGTCCTCGCCGGGATGGGCCGGAATCCACCAGGTTCGCTCGGAGGACCCCAGGGCCGTCCCCTCCGCGCGCAGCTCTGGCGGCGGTTCCACCCCGGGTCGGAGGGCCAACACCGCCGCGCCCAGGGCATCCACCTCGACCTTCCGGGGGGATTCGAAGCGCAGTCGCAGCGCGCCGGGGCCGAGGTCGGGCCGGGCCCCCACCACCACTGGCTCATTGGCGGCGTTCCACGCGAGCGTCGTCGCCGAGGCCGAGGCCACCAGGGGAAAGAGGGCCGACAGGACCGCGAAAAGAGCCGCCATGGCTGAGACGAGTAACAATGGCGTGATGCGTTCACCAGAGGTTCCGATGCGCGTTCTGTTCCTCCTTCCCCTGGCGCTGGCCGTCTCCTGCACCGGCGAGCCGGACCCCATCTGCACCGACCCGGTCGAACCACCCTGCGTGGACGAGATGATCCTCGACCTGTCGCTCCAGGAGGACGTGAGCGGAGGGGCGGTGACGAACACGGCGGACGGCGACGGCTGGATCACGAACATCGATGCCAGCGCAGGGGGCTATGCCCAGGCTGCCAACAACCCCTGGGTCTACGTCCGGTTCACCGACGAGGGGGCTCAGCGGGTCGACATCGACGACGAGGCGGCCCTGGAGTCGATGGAGTGGCACCTGGCGGCGCGCCGCTTCATCCTGCGCCTCAACGGCGGCACCTCGGGGCCATCGTGTGTGGGCGGGGCGGCGTTCCTGGAAGCCACCTACGAGTCGCTCACCGAGGTTTCCGAGGACCAGGTCTTCTACACCGACGACTTCTACACGGCCGACTGCACGATCATCAACGACAGCTCTGGTTTGCCGGGCAGCCCCCAGGTTGTGCTGGCGCCGTGGTGGTCCTACGCCGGGTGCGTGGCCACCAGCGACGTGCCGTTCCTGATCCAGCTCGACGACGCCCGGGTGCTCAAGCTGGTGGTCGACGCCTACTACGGCAGCGGCCAGGACGACTGCAACACCTCGGACGTCCCCGGAGAGCAGAGCGCCCGCTTCATGATCCGCTGGGCGTTCCTGCAGTGAGGACTGTGGGGCTGACCCTGGCCCTTCTGGGCGCCCCGGTCCCGGCGACCGCCTCGCGACCGACCGAGGGTGGCCTCTGGGCCTTCGAGCCGTCGGACGTGGTGGAGCATCTCGACGACGCCAGCGGGTTGGTCCGCGTGCATTACAGCACCGATGGACCCAACCAGACCCTGCTCGCCGACGGCGACATGGACGGCCTACCCGACTTCGCCCAGGACGTCGCCGCGCGCGCCGCCGAGGTGCTGGCCTTCTACGAGACCGACCTGGGCCTCCGCCCACCGGTGTCCGAGTCCGACCTGGGGCTGGGTTCTCTGGGTGGCAGCTATGCCTTCGACTTCTACCTGGTCGACTTCGGCGGCTCGGCCGACGGCCTGTTCGCCGTGGACGGGTGCTCGAGCGTGCCACTGCACTGTGCCGGGCACATGGTCATGGAGAACGATTTTTCCGGCTACGGCTACCCGAGCCTGGCGGTCGCGGTGGAGGTGCTTACCTCCCACGAGCTGTTCCACGCGGTCCAGAGCGCGTATGACGGCGACCTGCCGGTGTGGATTTCCGAGGGCACCGCCGTGTGGGGAGAACGGCAGTTCGACCCCTCCTCCCTGGATTTCCTCTGGTTCGCCGACGCCTACCTCGACGATACCGGACGCTCCCTCGACCGACCGCCGGTCGGGCCAGTGCCCACGTTCGCCTACGCGACGGCCCTGTGGTGGGACTTCCTGACAACGCGCCACGACCCGGACCTGATGCACGAGCTGCTTCTGGCCCTCGAGCGCACCTCGAGCGAGCCCCAGGACGCACTGGTCGCGATGGTGACGGTCCTCGAGGTCCGCGGCGACAGCATCGAGGACGCTTTTTCCACCTTCGCACGCTGGAACCTGGCGACCGGACGCCGCGCGGGGGTCGCCGAGAGCCATGCCTATGCGGCGGATCTGTCGGGGGTGACCGCCGAGGTCGAAGGGGTGACGATCGACGACGAGAACCGCTTCTACCCCCTCGCCGCCACCTACTACCGCCTTGATCACCCAGGTGGACAGTTGTGGTTCACGGCGGACGAGATCGAGCCCGGCTTGGTCTTCTCGCTGCACGCCGTGGCCGACGGGTCGGCGGATGGCCCGGTCGAGGACGCGCTCGAGATCTGGCCGGCGGACGGGGATACGCGGGAGATTAGCGGCGATGAGGTGCTTTCCGCGGGGGGCTACTGGCTGGTGGGCACCAACGCGCAGCTCGCGGAGCAGTCCACTCGCACCCGGGTCTGCCTGGGTCCGGAGGACGACGTCCTGGCGTGCCTCCCAGTCGAACCGGAGGAGGAGGGCGGGTGCGGGTGCGACGGCACTTCGGGTACGCCGGGGCTGGGGCTGTGGCTGGTTCCGCTCGTCGCGCTCCGGCGCCGCAACTAGCGGACAAAATCTGACCGGTCCGGCCCATGTCGTGTCCACATGCCCACCGCATCGCGCGACACAACCGGGCGAGGGACCTCAGGCCTCGATGATGTCGAACAGGTGGTCGAGGGTGGGTGTCGCTACGCCCGATTGCTCGATGAGCACCCGAAGCTGACGGCACAGTTGGGCCATCTCCGGGCGGGCCACCGCGGCGTGCCCGGCGAGGGCGACCTCTCCCAGACGTGAGGTCAGCGTCCGCTTCACCTTGATGCGCAGCAACGCGTTGGGGAGGAAGGGCGTGAGCCGGAGTTGCCAGGGAAGGATCGGGATGCGGAGGGCGCGGAGCACGCGAAGGCCCTCCCGGAGGCCGTCGATAGACGCGGTGATCAGGTCTGGCCGGCCAGCCAGGGTCTTGATGTCCCCGTCGACGGCGTAGAGCGCACCACCGAGCGGCAGGACCAGCACCGCATGGGTCTTGAGCCAAGCGTCGACGTCCGAGGGGAGGTCGGGCTGGATGCCCGCAGACGCCAGGATTGCCGCGACCTCTTCCAGCCGGGTCGTGCGGCGGCGATCCGGCTCGCCGAGCACGACCTTCATCTCGCCGGGCTCACCCAAGGCGTGGCAGATCTTGTGGCCCTCCCGGTACCCCCCGGCCCCAACGAACCCGAGCAGCACCCGTTCGGCGCCGATCACCTCCGCCATCTCCTCGGCACCGGTCACGTTGTTGCCGAGGAAGGCCACGGTGGGCACGTGCCGGTTCGCGGCCAGCGTCGGCAGCACGCTGGGCACCTGGGACCGCTGCATCACCACCAGGACGAGGTCGTACACGTCGTCGGGCTCGAGGGACTCGACGAGGTCCACCTGAGCAGTTCGCGTCGCACCGGTGATCCCGTTCTCGAGGTGGATGCCGTGCTCCCGCAACTCCTCCAGGCGCTTGCCTCTCGCGAGCAGCTTCACTTCGTGGGGGGAGTCCGCGAGGAGGGACGCGGTGATGCTGCCGAGCACCCCGGCTCCATAGACGAGGACCTTCTTCCGTGTTCCGCCCTCTTCCCCGATGCCATTCGCCATCGCGTCCTCCAGAACGTGCTCGACCCGCACCATACACGCAACGTGATCGCGGAGCAGGGCGTCGGCGAGGACTGCCGATGGCGGACAGAATCTGGTCGGTTCGGTCGATATCGTGTGCGTATGGCTGCTTCCGATCCCTGGCTCCTGCTGGTCCTGTGCCTGGTGCTCCTGTGCCTGGCGCTGTTGGGGTGGCGGCGGGCCTCCACCCGCATCGCGCGCAACAACCGGGCACGGCAGCGAGTGGCCGAGGCGGGTGAGGCCGGAGCCGAAGCGGTGCTGTACCGCGCCGGCTACCGGGTACTCGACCGGCAGGTGACCGGCAGGTGGCTCCTGTGGGTCGACGGCGAGGTGCACGAGGTGCGCAACCGTGCCGACCTGCTCGTGTCCCGGGCGGGGCGCCGGTTCGTCGCCGAGGTGAAGACCGGGGAGCACGCCCCCGACCCCCGCAACCCCGCGACCCGCCGCCAGCTACTCGAATACGCCCTCGCCTTTCCCGCCCACGGAGTGCTGCTGGTGGACATGGAGTCCCGCCGCATCCACGAGGTGGATTTCCCACCCCGCTAGCTACTCCCGCTAGTCCTCGCCCTCTTCCCCGTCCGCCTCCAGGACCTTCCGGAAGGGCGAAATGTCCATGACCTCGGTATCCGCGTCGTAATCCGGCAGCACCGGGCCCTCTCCTTCAGTCGGCTCCCAGGTCGCCTCCGGCGGCATGGAACCGTCCGCGCTCACCAGGGTGGTCTCCTCATCGGGGTGGTCGATGAGGGTGTCCTCGTCGTCCCCCTGGGTGAGGGTGGCGCTGCCGAACGGGCCCGAGTCCTCCTGGGAGGCAGGCCCGTCGAAGGGATGCGCTCCATCTTCGTCGGTCGCGTAGGCGAGGAGTTGCGGCAGCATCTCCCGGGCAACGGGTCCCTTCAGCTTGATGGTGGCCAGGGCAAGGGCAGCCTCACGGGCCGACGGGAATCGACCATCCCGGTCGCGGGACAGCATGGTGCGGAGGACCGAGGTCAGCTCTGGAGGACCGGGCACCGCCTCCAGCGCCGTCGCGACGTCCGCGGCGACCACCAGCCTCAGGATCGAGGGCAGGTCTTGCGCCTCGTAGAGGGGACACCCGGTGAGCAACTCGTAGAGGACCGCAGCGACCGCGAACTGGTCCGCCCGACCATCCAGCACCCGCGCCCGGACCGCTTCGGGTGCCAAAAACCGGGGGCTTCCCTTGACGATGCCGGTAGCGGTTGTCTCGAACCCGAGCTCCGCTTCCGCCCGTGCGACGCCGAAGTCGGTCACGCACGCCTCTCCGGTGATGGGTCGCAGGAGCAGGTTTCCGGGCTTGATGTCGCGATGCAGGAAGCTCAGGGGGCGCCTGGGGGCGACGCGCCGGGCCACGGCGTCGAGAGTGTCGAGGATCTGGACCGCCCATTCGACAGCTACCGACGGGGGGATCGGGCCCAGCCCGGCAAGTAGTCGCCCACCGAGGACCTGGTCCAAGCTCGGCCCGTGCACCCACTCCATCTCCAGGAACAAGTGGCCGTCCAGAGACTCCACCTTCTGCACCGCGACGACCCCCCGCAACCCCGCGATCAGACTGCCGATCCGGGTCTCGCGGCGGATGGCATCCTCGAAAGTCGACCGGTGCCCGGCGCCGCGAAACACCTTCACCGCGATCTCGCGGCCCCCGCGCTCGGCGCCCCAGACCTCACCGGTCGAACCGTGCCCGAGGTGTTGGAGCCACCGGTAGGGCCCCGTCTGCGCGCCAACCCGGATCACAGCACTCGCCCTCCCGTGTGTAGCCCTTTTACCAGATCCGCTCCCCGCGATGCAGGCGGGCTACTCCTCGAACCGGCCGAGCCCGAGATCATGGAAGTGGCACGGCCTCGTCTGGTCGCGATCCCGGTCCCAAAGGTGGAAGGCGTTCCGCTGGCACTGGGCCCACTCCGAGCAGCCCGCTGATCGTCCCGTACGCATCCAGGCGCGGTTCCGGAAGAGCTGGTGGTACCTGGATTCGGAAAGGACCGTCAATCGTTGGTTGGGGCGACGCGCGCCGCCCGCTGCCCCCAGTCCATCTCGATCGCCGGGCGCTTCGGGCCCCGGCCCGAAACCTGCTCACTGGCACGCTGTTTCGCCCCCCAGCGGTACCGGGTGCGGAAGGTCTTGGGTTGGTAGACGTTGGCCCCCACCGCGACCCGCATGGCCTCACGGAGGGCCGCCGCACCCGCCACCACGGTGAGAAGTCGCTGCTTGAGTCCCGGCTCGCCGAGCGTCTCGTCGTAGGCCCGGATCACCTCGCGGGCGAGGTCCCGGGAGCGCTCGTTGTGGGCATGGCGCAGGATGACCGACAGTGCCGGGCGTACGTGGCGGGCCTCCCGCTCCATGTTGCGCCTCCGGTGGAGCAGGTACGGGTCGCGCGTGTCCGCCAGCGCCCGCAGCCCGAGCAACGTGGTTTCGAACATGCGGAGCAGGGACGGGCCATTGGTGTCGTACTCGTACTGGAACGCGCGCCGAATGAGGTTCTCGGTTTGGGCAGGGGTGAAGTTCGGGTGGGTGAACCAGATTCGGTGCTGGCCGTGCCACTCCTCATAGGGGAGGTCCTTCCGTAGCATGCCCTTGCGGTCGTACTCCCGGTAGAGCTGCGTCCCGGGGAGCGGGCCGAGCTGCATGAACTGGACGAAATCCGCACCCAGGCTCGAGACGTACTCGATGTCCTCCCAGATGGTGGCGAGGTCGTGGTGCTCGAGGAACAGGATCCCCGACGCGAGCACGCTGATGCCGTTGCCCTTCAGCTCGCGGATCATCGCGCCCAGGTCCACCCCAAGGTTCTTCTCGAACACCTCCACCTTCGACTCGACGCCGATCCACAGGAAGTACACCCCCAGGCGTGCCAGGAAGTCGACGCCCACATCGCGGATGGTCTCGGCCGAGCTGAACAGCCCGAAGCGATAGGTCTTGTCGTGCTCCTCCATGAGCGCGAGCAGCTCTCGCGCGCGCTCGGGACGCTTGAGGAAGTTCTCGTCCATGACGAAGAAATCGGTGTGGCCCGTCTGGTCCTCGACCTTGCGGCAGATGTCGAACAGGGCACGGCCGGTGTCGAAGTAGGGCGTGTAGCGCTTGTCGAAGAAGTGGGAGGTGGCGCAGAACCGGCATTGGTTTGGGCAACCGACGCCGGGCAGGAGGACCGCGGCGTCTACGGCGAGGGGAATGCCCAACATCCGCTTGTTGAAGCTCGAGGCGATCACAGGGTGGACCACCGGACGGTCGAGATCTTCCCCCAAGAGGCGGCGCAGCCAGAAGACCCCCTCGCCGCGACAGATGTGGTCGTGCTCGATGAGGGTCTCGACCCTGGGGATACGGGTGCCATGGCCGCCGAGGATGATCTGGCTCTTCGGCGCGTGCTCGCGCACCAACGCTGCCATCCGCTGGGCCTTTGCGAAGTTGGGCACGATGAACGAGATGCCAACGTAGTCGTAGCCCTTGCGGAGCTCTCTGATGAAGCGCGCCTGGGACGGAAAGTCGAGGACCGTGGTGGGGGCCTCGATGTTCTCCGCCATCAGGTACAGGCCGAAGCTCTGGTGGTTGAACCGCAGCGAGAACAGGCCCTGCTCGCGTGTCACCTGGTTGTGGAACAGCTCGAGGACGTTCTCCTTGCGACCGTAGGCGTCATCCAAGCCGAAGGGACCGAAGACGGACGTGAGCAGGACAGACGGTCGGCGCATGGGGGGTTCCTCGCTGAACCCCCAACATGCCCGGCCGGGGTCACCGTTCTGTCACGGACCCCGGCCATCCCTCGATCGGCGCTTCAGAGGTTACGCTTGGGCAGCGTGGTCGCGTGCCCAGTCGGTCAGGCGGGTCATGGGAACCCCGAAACGGCTGGCGACTCCCTCGATGTCGACGTCGTAGCCGACCTTGTCGAACCACTCGAGCATCAGGGCGAAGTCCTCGCTGTTCTCCCGGACCGCCTCAATGGGGATGCGGGAATAGGTGATCGGACGTCCGAGGATGGAGGAGACCACCTTCGCCGCAGCCTGCATGGTGACGGCGTCACCGGCGAAGTCGATCTCGCTGCCGTTCATCTCCTCGGCGTGGGTGAAGGCCCGGGCACCTACCTTGCCGATGTCCTTGACAGCCACCATCTGCAGTGAGGTCTCGGGATCGAGCGCGGTGACGAGCGTGTCACCGTTGAGGAACATCGGCGAGAGGAGGTTCTCCATGACGAACACCGGCCGGAGGATGACGAAGGACGGGAACCCGAGATCGCGCAGTGTCTGCT
>JAFDJI010000873.1 GCA_019307545.1 Deltaproteobacteria bacterium
AGCGAGTTCGGCGGCTTCCTCAGCAGTGGAGACGCAGAGGCCGAGGACGAGGCCATCTTCATCCTCTTCAAGCTCCACCTGGTGGATGGGGAGGAGGAGCCGTCGGAGCTCGAGGTGCGGATGTCCGCTGCCTTCGTGACCCCCGACGGCCTGGAGGCGCCCATCCCGGGCCTGGTCGACGTTCCGGTCCCACCGCGGGTGGTGGCGGTGACCAACAACTTCGAGCCCACCACCTTCCCCGCCGAGTATGTGCCGGAGGTACCGGACAGCTACGTCGCCACCCTCGATCCACAGGCCCTGTTTCCGGGACCCGACACCTGGAAGTGGACCGATCTCCCGGAGGCCTTCCGCCAGCGCACCCCGGACGGGACAGACCCGTACACCTTCGCGAACTTCTTCCACCAGCGGGTCCGGGTGGAGTTCACCCTGGTGGGAGATGGAAAGCTGGTCGACCGTGGCTCGATCGACATCGAGGTGCACGACCTCCAGCGTTTCGGATCCCTATACGACCGCCTTCTCCAGCTCGTCGCCGACGACATCCGTACCCAGAAGAAGGAGCTGGGAATCGATGACCTCTACGCGGCACACCACCCCTGGTACCCGGTGCTGGGCATCGAGATGGGCAAGGCGGACCTCACCCTGCGCGCCATCCGCCAGGACGTCGCCATGCAGACCAAGTACCTGGAGAACCCCAGGTGGCTGCTGCGGGTCGAGGTGTTCCAGGAGTTCCTCACCTGCTGCGGGATCTTCGAAGCCTTGGAGGACGCCCACCCGCACCTCTTGAGCTCCGCAGAGCGCCAGGTGCTCCGAGAGTCCGCCAACTTCGAGCATGTCCGTGCCCTGCTCGACACCGAGACCTGGAAAGAGGTGTGGGAGCTACACGAGGTGGCCCCCCCGGGCGCCGGGCTGAAGGGTGCCGGGCCGGTGGCGTTCGGAAACCTGGCCAAGAAACAGATAACGACTCACCGGTTCGTCAAGGCACACCACGAGGATTTGAAGAACGCCATCGACCTGGCGGGACCCAACCTCGACGGCGCGCAGGACGCCTGGCACCGGGTTTTCCGGGACGCGGAACGCGCCGTGGTCAACTCCTCCATCGCCGCCTTCCCGGAGTTGCGCCACCTGCCGCACCACTACCGAGAGTTCGCCCTGTGGCACGTAGAGGGCGACATCAGCCGCTTCGCGGGGGAGAAGCTGCTCCCGCCTTGGCTGTCGAGGGTCTTCGTGGACCAGGACGGTCTGTACCCGGCGGGAGCACGCCTGTACCGCGAGTCCATGAACGAGGTCGCCGACTGGGCACAGGAGCACCATCTCCTGGACTTCGCCGGCATCGAGTGCGTGCCGCGTTCGGTGAGCCTCATCGAAGCCAGGCTGGAGGGCGACGAGGACCGGTTCGCGAGCCTGCAGGCCCGCGATGGGTACGGCGCGACCCTGGAAGCCGCCCCGGACACGGTGCGGCTCAGCGATACCCCGAGCCCGGAAACGGTCCACGGCCTGCTCCGCAGCGTACCGGTGTTCTCGAGCCTGGACGAGACGGCCCTCGCGGCCCTCGCGGCCAAGGTCGAGCGCCACACCTGGGTGCCAGGTGAGGACATCGTGGTCCAGGGGGACGGCGGCGCCTCCCTGTTCGTGGTCGAGAGCGGCATGACCGAGGTGTTGATCGAACAACAGGACCGCCGACAGCTCCCCATCGCCCGCCTGGGTCCCGGGGAGGTGTTCGGGGAGATGGCGTTGCTCACCGGGGAACCCCGCGCGGCGACGGTGCGCGCGGTGGCCTACAGCACCGCCTTCGAGATCCGGCGCAACCAGCTGGAGCCACTCCTGATGGCGAACCCGAGCCTGGTGAACCACATGAGCGCGATCCTGGCCGTTCGCCTCGCGGAGTTGGAGGCCGCCCGCGACCTCGGCGAAGGTCGTCGCCGCGAGGCCCTCCGGGATCGGATCCGATCCTACTTCCAACTCGCTGGCGCCAAACGCGTCGCCCCCGAGGTGGCCGAGGAGGAACGGATCGCGCTCCTGGCCAAGGTCCCCCTCCTCCAGACGCTGACCGAAGAGGAGCGGGAGGAGTTGGCCCGGGTGGCGTCGCCGGTGCAGATCGAGGTGGAGCAGACCGCCGTGGTGAGGGGCGACCGCGCTGCCGCCCTGCACATCGTGGTGAGCGGGAAGCTGAACATGGTGCGCGATGTCGGGGACAGAGAAGCCGCTGTCGGTTCCCTCGGCCCGGGCGACGCCTTCGGCGAGATGGC
>JAFDJI010000874.1 GCA_019307545.1 Deltaproteobacteria bacterium
AGGTGGTCGTGGGTGACGGTGAGCCCGCGGCGGGCGGCGATGGCGTCCCAGCTGCGGCGCAGGAGGGAGTGCTGCGCGGCGGACATCTCCATGAGCTTGCGCGCCCTGGCGCGGTCCTCCTCGAAACGAGGGGCCTCGGGGCGTGCCGGGAAGCGCTCGCGGATGCGCTCGTGGAGGCGGAGGATCTCGATGCCGAGCTTGCTGGCGACGCGCTCCACCACGGCGTTGCGTTCGGCGACGAAGCCTGCGATGCGGCTGTCGTCTTGCTCGCCCAGGGGCGGGAGGGTGCACACGGCGACGGTCGCTCGGGTGTCGAGGCGGGAGAGCAGCCGCTGCAGGTTGTCGGTGTAGAAGTCCAGGCTCGGCTCCTGGGGCAATCCGTGGTCTGTGATGTAGTGCTGGGCCCAGGCGTCATCGAGCACGCCCATGGTGTCGTTCGAACCGATGAGGACGACGACGACGGCTGGCTCGATGGCGAGGATGCCCTCGACCCGCTGGTCGAGGTTCCAGGCCAACTCACCGTTGATGCCGGCATTGACCACGTCCGCCCGTCCCGCGAGGCGGGCGCGCAGGTCGCTGACCCAGTCGGCGCTCACGGTGCCGTGGGTGATCGAGTCGCCGGCGCAGACCACGACCGGGCGTCCCGAGGGTCGGTACGTTGCGGGGCGGATGGCGGGCGGCGAGACGATGCCTCGCACGGTCAGCGCCAGCCAGCCGACGGTGGCGAGCACGAGCGCGACGAGGACGGCGAGCAGGATGAGTGTGGGGCTCATGGGGCGGTTGTACTCGGTTCACCCGGATGCATCACCCAGTGGGTCCCCTAGGGGTTGGCCGCCTTGACTGCTTTCTCGACGTCGTCAGACACTTCGATCACCTTCGGCCGCAGTGCCTTGAAGTAGCTGCCCAGCGGCTCGGCGAGCTGCACCATTCCCTTGGGCACATGCAGGAAGAGGAGGGTCATCTGGCCCTCCAGGATATCGGTCTGCATGCTCGTGAAGCTCGCCGTGCCCGACGCCACCTGCTTGGCGTTGTCCGCCGCGGAGTCGTACTCCAAGGCGAAGGAGGCGATGCTGTCCAGGAGCATGTCCAAGGAGTAGATTCCGGGGCTCATCTTCTGCTTCGCCAGCTCCAGGACGCTGTGGTAGGGCTGACCGATCGCCTGGAGCTTCTGGGCCGCGGGGCGTACCCATGGAGGAACGCTCGTCCCCTTCTTTCCGCCGGCGGAGCTTGCGTTCTTGAACTTGGCTTCGCCGCTCTTCAGCTCCTTCTGGGCATCGGTGAATATCTTTGTGGCGGCGGCCTTCTGACTCGCGTTGCCAGCTCCCGCGCCGGACCCTCCCGAGAGGGCTGCGATGTACTCCTTCGCCTTGGCGACCTTCTGGGGGTCGGTTCCCGGCATTGTCTGGTAGCGCGAGAAATAGTGCAGGGCCTCGTGCGTCTTGCCCCACTGCGCGCAGGACATGCCGGCGTTCCACGTGTACTCGTCGTGGTAGTTCGTCTTGGGGTCTTCCTTGAGCAGGCGCTCGAAATTCGCGAGCGCAACTGGGTAGAAGCGGTCCAGGTAGTGTTTCAGGCCCTCCTTCCAGAGCTTGGTGAGCTCCGCCCTCGAGGTCCCTCCGCCCGAGGCGCTCGCGCCACCGCCCGAGCCACCGCCCGCGCTACCGCCGCTGGTTGCGGGGCCTGCTTGCGTCGGGGTCTGTGCACCCAGCCCCATGTCCGCCTGGCGATCCGAGTTGCTTCCGAAGTCGGCCTCGGGGGGGACCGCGGCGATGTCGTCTGCGTCGAACTCTGGTGCCGGCTGCTGGCGTGTGTGGTCTGGCACTGCACACCTCCCGTCCTTGGGTGGCGCGGCAAGATGCGCGACAGGATCGCGGTTGTCAATCGCGAAAAGCGGCGGGAGTCCTTCTGAACCGCATTTTGACCGCGTCAGGGGATCCCGTACAGCGTCCTCTGGCAGTCGGGGCAGATGGAGTGGCTGAACTCCGCCTCGGACCGGTCCCGGATGTAGACCTCGATCTGGTTCCAGCTCCCCTGGTCGTCCCGGATCTTCTTGCAGGACGCACAGATCGGGAGCAGCCCGCGGAGCGTCTTGACCTCGGCCAACGCGTGCTCCAGTGCTTCGATGGTCGTTTCGCGGACGCGCTCGGCGGCCTTCCGCTTGGTGATGTCTATGCAGAACTCGATCATCTGGACCACGTTCCCGTCGGAGTCGAAGACGGGGAACGCGTGGACCTCGACATCC
>JAFDJI010000875.1 GCA_019307545.1 Deltaproteobacteria bacterium
GGTTGGGACCCGGCGGCAACTGCATATGTCCCAACTGCGGGGCGGCGATGTCGCATCAGCACGGCGTTCCCTGCTATCAGATGAAGTGCGCGCAGTGCGGCACTCCCATGATGCGACAACGGTAGCAGGAAGCCGGTCTGCGTGCGACCAGTGGACAACCAGGTGAAAGGAGGACTGAAAGTGCCAGGATTCGATGGAACAGGACCAGGCGGAATGGGGCCCATGACGGGCGGCGGCCGAGGCTGGTGTAGTCCGTACAGCCCCATGTACGCCAGCGGACAGCCCAACGTAGCGGCCGGGGCCGGTGCACCCGGGATGGTTGCGCCGGGCCCGCACCCAATGGGAGCGTACGGCGGCTGGCCGGCGATGGGCTACGGCATGGCGCTGCCATCCCAGCCACGGTGGCCCGCGGCACCAGCGATGTCGCCCTATGCCTCTCCCTATGGCTACCAACCATTTGGGATGGGCTTCGGGATGCGGGGGCGATTTGGTCGCGGTAGAGGCATGTGCGGTGGGCGTGGCAGAGGGATGTGGTGGTAGGCCGAGAGCCAGTAGGATGCTGCGGCGGCTGGCCTCCGAATGCGAAGTAGTTGGGGGCCCACACGCCCACGCACGGGGGCCGGCCGCCCTCACGATCTACTTCGGAAAGCGGGATCTCGATGGCACAGCGGCTCAGTCAATTGACGGTGGTGAGCGGCAAGGGCGGTACGGGCAAGACGACCGTGCTCGGGTCCTTCGCTGCGCTGGCCGAGAACGCCGTTCTGGCGGACTGCGACGTGGACGCGGCCAATCTGCACCTGTTGCTACATCCCCAGGTCCGGCAGCAGGAGGAATTCTGGGGGGCGAAGGTGGCGGTCCGCGACGCGGCCAGGTGCGACGGGGTCGGCGAGTGCGAGCGCGGATGCCGATTCGGCGCGATCACAACACAGGCCGTGGATCCGTTGGCCTGCGAAGGCTGTGGGCTCTGTGTCCTGGCATGTCCGAACGATGCGCTTCGCCTCGAGCAGATCGTGAATGGCCACACCTACATGTCGGACACCCGGTACGGTCCATTGGTGCACGCCAAGCTGCTGCCCGCCGCGGAGAGCTCTGGCCGACTGGTCACGAGGGTGAGGCAGCTTGCCGAAGACATAGCGCTGCGAGACGGTCAGCGAGTTGCCCTCATTGACGGTCCACCTGGCATCGGCTGTACAGCCACAGCGGCGCTGGCGGATGTCGACCTGGCGCTCATTGTGACCGAACCGACGCTCTCGGGCATCCACGACATGGAGCGTGTGATTGGCTTGATCCAGCACTTCGGCCTGCCGGTCGCGGTCATCATCAACAAAGCTGATATCAACGAAGCGAACGCTGGCAGGATTGGTAGCTTCTGCAGACAGCACGACATTCCCGTCCTGGCCGAGCTGCCCTTCGACGACGTTGTGACGCACGCCATTGTGGCTCAGGTCCCCCTCGTGGAGTACGACGACGGGCCGGTCTCTCAAGGTATCAGGGCGGCCTGGGACAGGGCGAGTGGCCACTTGGAGGTGAATGCATGAGCCGGATTCTCAGCTACGAGGATACCGGCAGACTCGGCGGGAATAAGTGCCCGGGCGGGGCCATTTTGCCTTCGCATGGCGCGAGCGAAGGCGATGATGCTGTTTTGAAGGAGCAACTGAGATGCCAATGGACGTGAAGATTCGCTACGAGGGCGGCCTGCGTTTCACGATGCAGGCGCGAGACCACGAATGCATCATCGACATGCCCGAGGCCAAGGGCGGCACTGATAAGGGCCCAATCCCGCCGGAGATGATCGCCGGGGCTCTTGGGGCGTGTGTTGGCATCTTCATAGCGCAGTACTGCCAGATGGTGGGATTGCCAACGGAGGGCCTCGCGGTAGACACGGAGTTCGAATATGACGACTCAGACAAGCCGACGATCATGACCGACATTCGGGTCAAGGTCACGCTTCCCGCCGGCATCCCGGAAGAGCGGCTCGACGCCATCCAGAAAGTGGCCAACACCTGCATCGTGCACAAGACGCTGCTGGAAGCGCTGCAAATGGAGATCGCCCTCGTGCAACCCGAGAGCGAGTGAAGCATCGACCTGGCGGATCCTCGCCTGTCGGCGGTTGCGGAGGGCTCTACAGTCAACTGTGGGCAATGCAGTCCAAGGGATGACACTGTCTCGCGAAGGCGGGGGACGTCTGATGGAGCACCAAGAGTATTCGTTCCGGCCGATGGGCGGCATCAGAACGCCGTA
>JAFDJI010000876.1 GCA_019307545.1 Deltaproteobacteria bacterium
CTCGATCGGCTCGAGGTGCCAAGGGTTTCGGTGGCGTCCCGGGTCGATCGCCCCCATGAGGCCTTCCCAGACCCTGATGTGCATCGGGCCGAACCCGTGGATGTCCTCGATCCCATACACCGTGGGGGTGTTGGCCGGGAAGATCCGGTTCTCTCCGGGACCGTGCCACCCGCCCAGCTTCGCGATCCTGAACGGCTCCTCTACCTCTTTCAGGAAGGTGATGGCTGGTGTTTCGCGGAAGTACCGGTCGGCGTCCCGGACGACGACGTAGTGACGGGCGTGCAGACCGAGGTCCAGCCCAGCGACTGCGAAGATGGCCACCAGAAGCCACCGACGTCTCAACCCGGCGCGGGCCGCGACAAGCCAGCCCACCGCCGCGAGCCAGAACACGCTGCCACGAAGGATCTGGTCGTACAGGTGGCTGGTGCCGGGGATCTGCACCTTCACCAGGTGGCGGCGGTCCTCCAAGCCCGGGATGGTCCACAGGGCAACCGCGACGAGCACGGCGAGCACGGCCAACCAGGGAAGCGCCGTGGCGAGGAGCGCCTTGACGCGGCGAACCGGCTCCTCGGCGGCGGACTTCAACAGGGCCTCGAGTCCAAAGGCCGACAACGCCGACATCGCGATGAAGTACACCACGGACACGCGATCGGGCCGCGAAAACTTGAAGCCCGGGAAAGCGTGGTAGACCACCCAATAGGCGGCGGGCACGAACATGATCGCCATGCACACCAGCACCACCCCGCCGAGGAACCGGCCCCGCCAACCCGACCGGAGGGCTCCGAACCAAGCCAGGATCAGTGGCGCGATGCCGAGGTACAGGGTGCCAGCCCACTCGTGGGTGAAGGTGATGCTCCAGTAGCTCCCGTCCACCCGGGTGCCGGTGATGAAGGGGAATACCAGGCGCAGCAGGTGGGACCAGTGGGACAGCCGCGCCACCAGACCGCTGAAGGGGCGGACCGCCCTCGACGAGAAATGGCTCATCTCGAAGGTGGCCAGGAGTTGGGTGCTGGCCAACCCGACCCCGATGGCAAACGCCAGCACGAACAGCAACACGATCCAGGCGCGAAGGGACCGCGGGTCGCCGCGACAGGTGACAAAGAGGCGCGCGAGCAACCATGCCCCGACCAGGTAGTAGCCGAAGACGTAGATCGAGGGGTGGCCGGCCAGGATCACCAGTGCGGTACAGGTGGCCACCAGGAGCGCCCCCGCGGCCCTTCGCCCTCCGGTCAACCACTGCACCCCGAGCAGGGCCCAAGGGAGCCAGCAGGCGGTGACGACGAACTGGGGGTGCCCATGACGGGTCGCGAACATGCCGTTGAGCATGAACACCACTGCCCCGAACAGGACCGGCCCGGCCGAGAGCCCCATCGTGCGCAGTAGGAAGAACATGCCCAGCCCGGCCAACGCGAGGTGGAACGCGATGAACGCCCCATAGGCGAAGTAGGGGTCGAACTGCGCCGCCACCCAGTTCGGCGGGTAGAGCACCTCGGTGTGGGACAGGGCCAGGAACGGGTACCCCCCGAAGGCGTAGGGGTTCCACCATGGGATCTCGCCCTTGCCCAGGGTCTCGTGCAGGAAGACCCGGTAGACGAGGTTCTCGCGGAAGGTGTCGTAGTTGACCTGGGGGAGCGCCAACTCCTCCTCGGTGGAGGTGGGCGCCCAGGGAAGGTTCTGCTCCAACCCAGCGTCGGCGAGCACCTGCCCGGGAAGCAGCGCATCACCCAGCAACAACATCGGGATCAGGACGATCAGGGCGATCGCGGCCCAAGTCCAGCGGCGACCTTGCATCAACCGAAACACCCCTGCGAACACGCCCGCTTCCATACGCGGTTCCGGGGATCCGGACAACTCGCCGGGATCCACTCCCTCTGGCAGGCTAATCGGGCTGGATGAATCGGGAACGCGACCCCGGTGCTGGCCTTTTTCGCGGGACTGCTGCCCGGGTCGCGGGGCTGTGGCACGGGCTGCTGGAGGTGAAGCCCGCCGCCTGGCTCGGCATCCTGGTCGTGCTTCTCACCTACACGGTCCTCTACCTTGGCTACCCGAACACACCCGGGAACAACCCGAGGTCCCCGCTCGGCTGGTGGGGGTGGTTCGACCAGAAGACGCTCCGGATCGCCGCCGAGGCTATCGCACAAGGCGCCTACAACGCCGAAAGCCATCGCTACCCCATCGGCTACCCGCTCCTTGGCGCGCCCTTCGCCGAGTGGATGCCGAACCACCTGTTCTTCCTGC
>JAFDJI010000877.1 GCA_019307545.1 Deltaproteobacteria bacterium
TTCAAGGACTGCCCCCCGGAACCAGGATCACCTGCTCCAGCGTGGCATCGTCCCCCTGGGTCGCGCGCGCCAACCACTCGCGGACCGCAGCTGGTTCCCGCGCGCCAGCCGCGGACGCCTCGACGATCAGCACGTCCGGTGCGTTCAGGTACACCGCCGCCGCCAGGCGCAGGGCCTCGGTCGCCCCGACGCCGAACTGGCGCGCCCGCAGCAGCTCGGGTCCAAAGCACGCGTGGAGCCGCCCCTCCGCCCGCACCAACTCCAACCGCCCCAGAGAGAAGGGTGGCCCCGCGACCGCGTTCGCCACCTTCCGAAACCCGTGGCGCACGTCGCCGTCGCTGGAGAGCGACGCCTCCAACAACCGGGCAGTGACCGCACTGCCCGGCTCCACGGGGTCTGTCCGACCGAACCGCGCCCCCAGATCGCGCAGGAGGCCGGGGAGCCAGATGGGCCGCTCCGCACTGGACAGGGCAAAGGCCACCTCTCCGATGCCCACCTCCGAGAGCCCGATCGCCGCAGTCGTGTGGTCGTTGGAGAGGAGCCATCCCACCTTCACCCGGATGGTGGGGGACTGTCCGAGCGCGGTCACCAGCCGCGGGTCGCGCACCGCCAACTCGCGAAGCCGCCCGAACAGCGGCGGATCGGGCTCGATCTCCGCGTACACCGTGAAGTTGCGCATCTCCTCCACCCGGACCAGTGCCTTCACCCCACCGACGTCCGACAGCCACACCTGGGTGGGAAGGCCGTGTTCCTCGACGATCTCCGGATCGTCGGCCGGGTGGGACAACCCGAGGCGGACCAGGGCGGCATGCAGGCGTCGTCCATCCATGGATGCGGAGAGCAGGGTCAGCGCGTCGGCGACCGCCACCCCTTCCGGACCCGGCGGGAGGTCCACCACTCTCCCCAGCCCCGGGCGCTCCCAGGACGGAGCCCCCCGCAGCCCCTCGACGCGGATGGCGGTGACGTACACGGCGGTGTTCCTCCTGGCACTGTGTGCAGACCCTACCCCGGGCGCTATGCTGCCGTCCCATGCTCGTCTGGCTCCTGCTCGCCCTGATCCCCGCCCATGCCGTCACCCCGATGGCCGGTGTCGCGTGGACCCCGTTCTCCCGATCCGACCTGGTGTGGACGGACGACGGGCGCACCAGCGGCGTCGGCGTGGGTGAGTTCGACGGGGCGGTGCGCCCGGCCCTGACCGGATTCGGGGGTGCATGGATCTCCCGAAGGGTGGGCCTGGTGGGCACCCTCGGGGTTGCGCGGCTCCAGAGCACCACCTGGGTGGGCGACACCTACCGGCAGCGCCACTGGGGGGTGGTCCGCCCCGGGATGGACCTACGCGTCGCCTTGTCGACCCGGGAGGTGGGCCGTCCGGCACCCTGGGCAATGGTCGGGGTTCACGGCGACATCCCGAGCGCCCGCGACGTGTCCAACGGCTACACCGACGATGAGCAGGACCAGGCCGACGACACCGCCTTCGTGGACCGTGCCCGTCTGGGTGGCGTCGGCGGGCGGGTCGGGATCGGGGTGGACTACCGGCTCCGCGAGGGCATCGCGGTGGGGGCCATGTGGGCGGCTGAATACCACCGCGGGGTGCTGCGCACCGACGAGGCGAACACGGTCTCATCGTGGGTCGGTGCGGACGCCGCGCTGCTGCTCACCTTCGAATGGCCGGCGCGCTCGGAAGAACCCGAATCCGACTAGGGGGATCGGGTGCGCGACCATGCGTCGCAGCCTGTTGACCTGCCCGAAGGGTCGTGATAGTTCGCGCCCCCGCCTGGGACCCCAGGGTTATCGCCCATGACGATTATTCCGGACCTCGAGACAGCGATCGTCCTGACCATTCCCTTCCTGGTCACCTACGTCGCACTGCATTTCATCCTGTTCAAACCGCTGTACGCGTACCTGCAGGAACGCGATCGGGCAGTGGTGACGGCACGCGAGGAGGCCCGGGAGCTGTCCACCCGGATCGAGAACCGGACCACGGCGCTCGATGCGAAGCTGAATGGCGCCAGGGAAGAGGTCGCCGGCCTTCGGGCCTCGGCGCGTGGCCAGGCCCGCGAGGAGGAGGCGACCATCATCGGAGCCGCTCGAAGGGAATCCGACGAAAAGGTCCAAGCCGCGGTGATCGAGATTCGATCCTCCCAGCAAGAAGCCTCCATCGCCCTCCGCGAAGCCTCGACAGAGCTCTCCGTGGACATCGCGAGCCAGGTGCTGGGCCGTTCGGTCCAGGCGTGAGGA
>JAFDJI010000878.1 GCA_019307545.1 Deltaproteobacteria bacterium
GTGGTGGTGTTCCAGCTGCAGACCAATGGCCGGATCACCGAGTTGGAAGCGAAGGCCTTCCTCGCCTGGGACGGGGCGTGGCGCCCACCCTTCTGGGAGCGGGTCGAGGTGGACGCGTGGCCCGGGGATGACCTGCAGACAGCGGTGGACGCCTGGCAAGGGGCCCGAACCGGCCAGGCGCTCCGACTGGATTGGCGTGACGACGGGGAGGGGCTCCACGTGTCCCTGCGCTCACCCAGCACCTCTGTCGTGGTGGAGGCGCCGGTGCTGCAGGACTCGGGAGGGGGGTTCGACCCCCACGGACCAGTCACCTGGCGGTCCGGTCGCGGGGTGCTGCGGATCAATGATGTCGAGCGGGTGGGTACGGTGGTGGTGGAGCGCCTGGCCGGGGAAGTGGACCCGCGGCCGTGGTTCGGCGTCTTCGAGATGTGGGTCCTCTCACCGGAGCAGGGAACCCTGGTCCTCGGGCGCCGCCATCTCTCCCGGGAAGGGGACGGCGAGGCGCTACGTGTCCGATGGCACGGCCCGACCTACGATGTCGAGCCCTTCCGGGTGGAGCTGTTGGCCGCCCGTCCCGACGAGCCTACCGGGTTCGCACTGCCCGCGCGCTGGTCCGTGGCCTCCGACGACCTGGTGCTCTCGCGGATGGCGGGCCAGACCACCCATGGCCGGGCCCCCGACGACAGCCCCGCAGCCTACGACATCTCCCTGGCTGCCGACCCCGACGGCCCAGCCCGGGCCCTGGTCTTCCACCTCCAAGATCGCAGCGAGTAGCTATTCGACCAGGGTCAACCAGCGCGCCGTTTCCAACTCCCGCCCACACCCGTCCCGCACGATCCCCTCAACCTCGATGACCTTCCCGATCACGTCCTGGATCTCGGCCACGGTGAACACCGCTCTCAGTCCCAGGAACTCCGAGACCTCGGCGGAGGTCAGGGGCTCCATGTCGATGACCGTGCCACCCACCACCTCGCCCTGCTCGCGAATGGCCACTTGGACGTGGTTTCCCATGGTGCCGACTTCGGCGGCCTCGAGGTCCCGCACCTGGATGCTGACCACGATCATGTGCATGCCCTGCGGCCCAAAGATCACCGGGATGTCCTCGCCATCTTCGAGGGGAATGAAGCCGGCCGCCAGGTCGCCCGCCCCGAGGTCCGCCTCTCCGGGCGCGGCTTTCCGGCATGCCAGCGGCTCCACGTCGGGTGGAGGCTCGCACGCCACAGTCGAGCCCAGGAGGAGTATCGCCGGCAACCACCTCATTGGAGCGGTATCTGCGAAGGGCAGTTGAAGAACAGCATGCCGTCGTTGCCGGGGATCGCGTTGCCCGCTTCTTCCTCCATCAGCGGATTGATCTCGATCAGGCCGGCCGCCAACAGGTCTCGGACGTCCTGGGTCGTCATCGCCACCGACTCGTTCTGATCCCCGGTCGTGTCGATCAACGACACCTCGTCGTCGTGCTCGGCCACGACCAGTGCCTGGTTGATGCGCCACAGCGGGGAGTAGGCCCGGTCGAGCGAGTTGCCGGTGGTGATACCCGGGAAGCCGGAGATGACGTTGTTGGTGTCCTCCTTGTCGCCGTCGGCGTTGATGTCGGTCTCCATCCCACGCTCGCTGACCGCGGCCTCGTCGGAGCCCACCCACTCGCAGGCGATCGAGTCGGAGCCCCCCGCACAGTCCCGGAAGAAGATGAAGATGTCCGCGAAGGGCATCAGCGGCACCGACTCGGACCCGGGATCCGGCGCGAAGATACCGTCGGTGGCCGAGAAGTCGTACCACTTGACCTGGTACTGGTTGTGCCAGCCGTCGAGCAGCGGGACCTCGTAGGTCGGGGTGTCCGGTTCGTTGAGCAGGGCCGAGTTGTTGTGCTGGAGGGCGGTTTCGTCGAGCACCATCAGGCAGTGCATGATCGCCAGGTCTGGACCGGTCTCGCCACCGAAGTCGTAGAATGCCTGATCGATGCGTACCCGTCCGTCCGTCGAGGCACGCTCGAGCCCTGCCGCCGACTTGATCTCGTTGGGCTGGTAGTCCGCGGGCACGTGGACGACCCAGATCAGCCAGAAGGGCGAGTAGTCGTAGGCACCTGGGATGCGCGAGAAGATGGGCAGCCCGACGACGCTGTCGTGATCGATCCCGCCCTCCGCGTCGAAGGGGCAGGTCGTGTCCCCCTCGCGGCAGAACCAGAAGATGTCGGAGGGCACCCGGGAGGCGAAGTTCGCGAACCAGTAGGCGGTGGGTTC
>JAFDJI010000879.1 GCA_019307545.1 Deltaproteobacteria bacterium
GGGAGGCGCGGTCCTCGGTGCCGCCTTGGGGCTGGTGGGCGGTGTGGCCACCTTCGTTTGGGCGACGCGCCGCAACGCGCGCCGCGCGGCCGAGGACCCGGAGGACCTTCAGGCAGGCTGACGGTTCGCCGCGACGAATGCCGCGAGGGTGTCCACGCAGCGGAAGACTTCGCGCCCCTCCCCGCTGTCGGGGATGCGAACCCCGAACACCCGCTCGATCTCGACTGCGATCTCCAGGGCATCGACCGAGTCCAGGTCCAACGCGCCCCCGAAGAGGGGCGCGGCGGTGTCTATGTCCTCGGGTCGCACCTCCTCCAACATCAGGGCTTGGACGATGAGGGCTGCGATCTGCTGTTTCAAATCGTCCATGAGGGAGCCTCGGTCAGAAATCCGCGCGGACACCCAGGAAGGGGCGGATCGGCAGGTGGTGGAACATCGACTCTACCAACTCCCCGTCCTCGATGGAGACGATCGGGACGAAGTCACTCTGGAAGTGGGTGGCGTTGAGCAGTTCCGCGTAGAAGGATAGGCGGTAATTCTTCATCGCCTTTCGCCACTCGACCCGGAGGTCGATGTTGTGGAACGCCCCCAGTCGCTCACAGTTGAGGCAGGTGAGCGCCACGCTGTCCCCGGTGTCGGTGAGGTCGACGGTGGAGACCGGGCGGCCGGTGTGGAAGGAGTACCGAGCGGTGGTCCGCCAGCGCGGGCTGAGCTGGAACTCGACCGTGGCGCCGAGGGTGTGCCGCTGGTCTTGCGCCGGGGCGAAGTGCGTGGGGAAGACGCTGTTGAGCGGGTTGTTGCGCTCCGCGACCAGGTAGCCGTAGGTGAACATGCCCTGCACCCGGCCCGATCGCCCGGCCACCATCACGTCGACGCCCCGGTTGGTGCCCGAGCCGTCGTTGGTCCAGGTGGTGCCCGCCTCCACCGCCTCGCGGTTGTCGGGGTTGACCACCAGGTCATCCAACTCGATCCAGTAGCCCTCCACGCGGAGCAGACCACCCGCCTCCTCGCCCGGGAGCGGGATGGCCTGGTCGATGCCGACGACGGTGTGCATCGCGCGTTCGCTGTGGAGGTCCGGGTTGCCGGTGAATCGGTCGTAGGTCTGGGGGTCGCGTGGGGTGTTGTGGTAGATGCCCCAGCTGACCTTGGGGATGGTCCCGGTGGGCAGAGGCACCGACAGCCCCGCGCGGGGGGAGAGGAGTACTTCGTCGGTGAGGCCCACCCAGGTCCCCCGCGCCCCCACCCGTAGCTTCACCGGCCCGTTCCAGGTCTCCTGCAGGTAGGCGGAGGCTTCCGGGTAGTGGAGCGAGCTTCGGACATCCATGGTCGGCCGGTCGTAGTCCGCGAGCGGCGCGTTGTGCCAGGTCGGCTCCGTGCGGCGGTCCTCGATGACGCCCCGGGTTTCGACGTAGTGGTAGGACAGGTCCACCCCGGCTTGCACCACGTGGGAGGCGGGTTCCCAGGTGAGGTCGGTGCGCCCGAAGTAGCGGTGCGAGATCACGTCGTGGTCGAAGACACCCCCGAAGTCCCGGGAGAGGCGGGAGCGGTCGCGGGTCCAGGCGGTGGTCGACTGCAGGGTCAGCCCCTCCCGTGGGGTGAACCGATGGTCCAGGGAGACGATTCCGAGGCTGTTGCGGAGCTCGAAGGTGCCGTCGAAGCTCACCAGGCTGGCATCGTCGGAGTCGACTAGAGAGATCGAGTCGCCAGCGTGCATCCAGGTGGCCAGGACCCGGTGCTCCGGGCTCGGGTTCCAGGCGAAGCGGGCGGAGATCTCCGAGTACTCGGGCGCCGCGAACGCGGTGTCCACGATGTTCGCCCACTTCATGATCTGCATGTAGGACTCGAGGTAGCTGCGGCGGACCGCGAGGGCGAAGGCGTTCTCCGGGCCGAGCGGGCCCATCACCAGGGCGCGCAGGGAAGAAGCCGAGATGTCGATGGCGCCGTCCATCCCGGTCCCGTCCTGCCGGGGGCTCCCGTCCCAGGTCTCCACCGCCATCACGGCAGAGGGCCCCGCCAGAACGTCTGCGGGTGCCGCCCCCGCCATGAAGTCGATACGGGAGATCATGTCCGGGTTGAACAGGCTGTTGAAACCCGCAAGGTGGTAGGGGTTCTGCAGGGGGACGCGGTCGAGGAGGAACACCACGTCGCCGGTCTCGCCGCCCCGGGCGTGGAAGGAGGCGAGCATGTCGCCGTCGGCGACCACGCCGGGCAGGTTGTGCACCGCCCGAGCGGCGTCT
>JAFDJI010000880.1 GCA_019307545.1 Deltaproteobacteria bacterium
GTACGTGGTGACCACCTCCGTCGCACCAAGCCGCGCAGCCCCCTCTGCTGCTTCCTGCACATCCCGCAAACCAGCGAAGTCTCGCGCCACCTCCTGGTAGCCATGGTAGGCGCCGACCGGATCGCCCGCCTCCTCCAGGGCGCGGGCGTCGGCCATCCAGCGGTCGTGGAAGCTGTCGACGAGCGCATCGTCCCGCGACCACAAACCCTCCCTCATCGCCTGAAGCTCCATCCAGACCACCGCTGCGGTGCACATCGCCACGGGTGGCCAGGTGTGCCCGCCGTCGAACACCTCGACCCGGTACGGGAGATCGAGCGTGTCTAGGTTGTCCGCAACGGTCTGCATCTCCTGGTAGTTGAAGTCGGTGAGGCCGGCGGCCCCGAAGACCGCGAAGGGAAGCTCGGCGGTGGGCGGCACGACGAGGGGATAGCCACCACCCGCCACGATGACCCCCGCCACGCTCTCCGGCATGGCGAGGCCGAAGGACCAGACCTCCCGCGCGGTGCCCGAGAAACCCGCGAAATAGGCCCGCCGGGGGTGGACCGTGAACCGGCGCTCCATGTCGGCGAGGAGCGCCTTGATCGCGCGCACGTTTGGCTCCGCGGGTCCATCGCTCAGGGAGTTGTTGGAGCTGGCGATGATCCAGCCATGCACCTCGGCCGCTTCCCGAAAGTACTCGGCGGTGAGCGCGCCACGCCCCCGGGCGTCGAGGATGAACAGCACCGGCCAGCCCCGCTCGTCCATGGTGCCGGTCGGAACGTAGAGCGCATAGGTGTGCTCGGGATCGGTGAGGCTGGTCACGGGGTCGATCAACTCACCGCGGGGAAGGGCCTCGGGGGCGACCTCGGGCTCTGGGGAATCCGGCTGCTGGCCCACAGCGGGCCTGGCGCACACCCACAGCGCGACCGCCACCAGCACGACCAGGAACCTCCGGGGGACAGCGTGGACCGGCGGAGGCACCCTCGCGACAGAAGGGCCCAAATCGTGCATGGCTGTGTCGGGGTCTCTTCGTCCGAGGACTACGGAGTGTCGATGGTGTTCTTCTCGAGGTCGCCACCCCGGTCGACAGGCTCGTCCACCACGTCGGTATCAACCGCCTCGACCGGCAGTGCGACCGGGCGGTCGTCCTCGGGCATGTCGTCCAGGATCGCCTCATCCAGGACCACGCGACCACGAGCCTCGACCTCGTCCCAACCGTCGTCGGCACCCTCGGGAGGCTCCCAGGCGTCGGGGTCGGCGCTCAGATACTCGCCTTCGTCGACCCAATAGCCCGCGACCCATTCCTTGCCGTCGAACCAACCGGGGATCCACACCTTGCCGGGCTGGTCGCGGAGCGGCATCCAGTACCCGCCGTGGTACACCCCGTCGCCATCGAAGTATGCCGACACCCACCGGTAGTTGGAGCGGTATTCCGGTCGCCAGAACCCGTCGATCCAGGTCTCCCCGTCGAAGAAGCCGGGCTCCCACATGTAGCCGTCCGGACCTGCGCGCTGGGGACGCCAATGCCCGGGGATACGGTTCCCGTCATCCAGGTAGTACCCGTCCACCCACCCCCAGCCACGGCGGCGCTCGGACCGGTAGTACCCCTCGACATAGGTGTTCCGGTGCCAGTAGCCGGGCACGTACAGGTAGTGGCGGGGGGCGCGGTAGATCGGCCGCCAGTAGCCCGGATGCCACCACCCGCGGGCCCAGTAACCCGACACCCACACCCACCCGTTGCGGTAGGGCGGATACCAGTAGTCGTACCAGGGATAGGCCGGGAACCAGAGGTCCACCACCATCCAGGTCGGGTAGGTGTACCGCCAGTAGGGGTGGCACCACCACCGGGTGTAGTACGAGCGGTACCAGTAGTAGTCGGGCGGCCCGTAGTACATGTGCGGGTGATGGCGCACGTGACGATGGTGCGGCCGCGAGTACCTGCGGTCAGAGCCGTGCTGGAGGGGCGCCACGTAGTTGTTGTCGTCGTCACGGTCGTAGGGCCGTCTTGCCCCAGACGGGTGGTTGCCAGCCTCCTTGAAATGGTCGGGCGAGTGGGGATCGGACCTGCGATCCTCGGGGACGAACCGCGAGGGTGCTGCCATGGGCGAGGTGCTCGGCACCGCGCTGGTCCGACCCTCGGGATCGATCCGCGACCGGGTGGCGCCTTCGGGCCGGTGGTCGGACGTGGCCGGGCGGCTGGTCGTGTTGCGTCGGGGCGACTCTGGCTGCTTGGCGCTCGTCTCGGTCGGCGGTCGC
>JAFDJI010000881.1 GCA_019307545.1 Deltaproteobacteria bacterium
GCGGTGCTGAACTGGGTCATCGCGGTGATGACCGGCTTCGAGGTGGACCTGCGGGACAAGATCCTCGGTACCAACGCACACATCGTCGTGCTCGCCCATGGCGGGAAGATGGACGACTACGCCGAGCTGATCCCGCTGGTGGAGCAGGTCGAGGACGTGGTGGCGGTGGCGCCCTTCGTGTACAGCGAGATGATGGTCCGCTCCCCGTTCTCGACGAGCGGGGTGGTGCTCAAGGGTGTGGACCCGGAGCGCACCGGGCTGGTCACCTCGCTACGCGACGACCTGCTGTACGGCCCCCAGGGCGAGCTCACCACCGACGAGGAGCGGAGCGCGATCTTCGCTGGCCTGGCCGAGCCCATTCCAGCGCCGATCGGGGACGACGGCGCGGCCCTGCCTGGCATCCTCATCGGCCGGGAGCTGATGGACCAGCTCCAGGTCTTCCCAGGCGACCTGGTGCAGGTCGTCAACCCCGTGGGGACCGGAATCGGGCCCATGGGCATGCCGGTGCCGCAGATCCGCCCCTTCCGGGTGGCGGGGGTCTTCTACTCGGGGATGTACGAGTACGACACCAAGTGGACCTATGTGAACAACCCGGACGCCCAGAAGTTCCTCAAACTCAAGGGCGCGGTCACCGGGCTCGAGATCCGGGTCTCGGAGATCGACGACGTCGACCGCATCGCCGCCGACATCCAGACCGTGGCGCCCTACCCCAATTACACCCGGCACTGGAAGAACCTGAACCAGAAGCTGTTCGAGGCGCTGGCCCTGGAGAAGTGGGTCATGGGCCTGATCCTGTCCATGATCGTCGTGGTGGCCGCGCTTCTCATCGTGACCACCCTCATCATGCTGGTGATCACCAAGGGGCGGGAGATCGCCATCCTCAAGGCCATGGGGGCCTCCAAGCGATCGATCCTCCGCATCTTCGTCATCGAGGGGAGCGTGATCGGCTTCGTGGGGACCGTGCTCGGCACCGTCCTCGGGCTCATCGGCTGCGCCGTGCTCGAGGAGTACGGCTACCCGCTCGAAACCGACGTGTACTACCTGTCGGAGCTCCCGGTGGTGGTGGAGCCATACAACGTGGTGGTCATCACCATCGGCGCCTTCCTCCTGTGCTTCCTGGCCACCCTGTACCCCGCCTACAAGGCGGCCTCCGTTGACCCGGTCGAGGGGCTTCGGTACGAATGAACGGCGTACACGTCCAGATCGACGACCTGGTGAAGGTCTACCAGAAGGGAGAGCAGCGCATCGACGTCCTCTCCGGGATCGACCTCACCCTCGAGCCGGGGGATCGGGTGGCGGTGCTCGGGCCCTCGGGGTCCGGCAAATCCACCTTCCTCCACCTGCTCGGGATGCTCGACCATCCCACTTCCGGGGTGATCCGGCTAAACGGCGTGGACATCAACCGCCAGCCGGAGTCGGTGCGCGACCGGCTCCGCAATCGGTCGGTCGGCTTCGTGTTCCAGGCCCACAACCTGCTCATCGAGCACACCGCGCTCCGCAACGTGATGGTCCCCTGCCGCCTCGCCGGCACCACCGTCCCGGTCGCAGAACAGCGAGCCGCCGCGGTGCTGCGCGCGGCGGGGTTGGGGGAGCGGCTGTCGCATAAGCCCGGAGAGCTGTCTGGTGGCGAGCAGCAGCGGGTAGCCCTAGCGCGCGCGCTTGTTATGGGGCCTGGGTTGGTACTGGCCGACGAACCCACGGGTAATCTCGACCCCGGCACCGCGGACGGCGTCTTCGAACTCATGCTGAAGCTCAACAAGCAGCTGGGCAGCACCCTCGTGGTGGTCACCCACAGCCGAGCGCTCGCGAGTCGCTTCCCGCGCAAGCTCCGGCTGGATCGGGGCCAGTTCGAGGAGACGTGAGGTGAGGGGGGCACTGGTCCGCAGACTCCGCGCGTTGCGCCCCGGTCGCTGTGCCGGGCTTCTGGTGACGCTGCTCCTCCTCCTGGCCCCCGTGCTGGCCTACGCGGAACGCCCCGCGACCCCGGCTGGGGACGTGGTGCGGGTCTCGGTGGAGGGTACGCGTCGCATCGAGCAAGCGACGGTACTGGCGGCCATCGGCCTCCGCAGCGGGCAGGTCGTCCCCCCGGAAAGGGTGCGGCGCGATCTCAAGTCGGTCTATGCCACCGGCTTCTTCGACGACATCCGGGTCGAGATGGTCGACGAAGGCGGCGGCGTGGCGCTGATCTTCACGGTGGTCGAGAAGCCGGCGGTCCGCGATGTGGTCATCAGC
>JAFDJI010000882.1 GCA_019307545.1 Deltaproteobacteria bacterium
GCACGCGTCCAGGCGCCGATCCAATCCCGCTGGCTGCGTTGTACTCGGAAGCTGTACTCGGAAGCTGCGCTTCCTCCCCTCCCCTTGCCGGGGTTCACCACAGCGGCGGTTTCGCGCCTTGCCAGCGGGTCGTCTCGACGCCTGGCCCACGCACGCCCTCTACCGCGCAGACTCCTAGCGCCGGTCCGCCCGATACCAGCCGACCCACCGGAACCGACGACTGGCCCCGATCGCGAATCCGAGTCGCTCGATCTCTTCCTCCAGGTGCTCCAGTGAGAAGGCGCCATCGGCGGGGTGTCCCCAGTGGAGCACCCGGTCCCACACCCGTATCGCCCGCATGTCCGGCTCCTCGATGAAGAGCTGACCGGCGGGCCGCAGGACGCGGTGAGCCTCGGCCAGCACCTCGCGCCACCGGGGAATGTGGTGGAGGATGCCGAACACCACTGCCAGATCGAAGGATTCCGTGGCGAAGGCATCGAGCCGGGAGGCATCCATGACGGAAAAGCGCGCAGAGGGCAGGTCCCACCGCCCCGTCAGCGCGATCTGCTCCGACATCAGGTCGATTCCGTGGTAGCTACGCGGTCCCTGCGTGCTCAGCAGGACAGCTCCGTAGCCCGAACCGCACCCCACTTCCAGGACGTCCTTGTCCGAGGCGTCGAGGCCCAGCCCCTTGAACTGCGGGAACTCGATGCGCCGCTGTACCAGGCGCCGAACCGGGTTGTTCATGCCACGGAACTCGCGCGGGCTCAGTCTCATTTCACCACCTCCGGGGTCCGGGAGCTGTCGGCTTCACTCGTTGGCCGAGGAGAGCTCCCGATCCTTCCCCACCAGGGGACGAACCTCCCGACCCGAGCTGCGTAGCGTCGGTAGGCGTCACCCTGGCGTGCCAGCAGGTGAAGCTCCTCGAAGCGGACCTGCACCTGGATGGACGCCACGAGAACCGCGACCAGACACAGACTCGCCAGCGACGGTGCCACCAGCAGGAATCCGCCCAGGGTGAGCGTCATTCCCGCGAAGATGGGGTTGCGGCTCCAGCGAAACGGTCCGTGGGTCACCAGCTCGGTCGGCCGGTCGTCGATGCCGATGCGCCAGGAGCGGCCCATGGTCACCTGGGCGCTGCGGGTGATCACCGTCCCCGCTGCGACCAGCAGCCATCCCGTGCCGCAGATCGCCACCGGAACGGCGACGACGCCCTGCTCGGCCGGATCGCCCAGCCCGATGCGCAGGCTCCAGCCGACCAGGCCCAGCAGCACCACGGCGAAAATCAGGCCGGCGGCCCGCTGCAGCGGAGCCGCCTCGCGGTGAAAGACCACCGGCCAGACTCCGGAGCGGCGCCACGTCGACCAGGTGGGCCAGATCAACGCGATGGCGAGGTAACCGCACACGGCCAGCGGCAGCTCCACTCCAGGCATCATTCCGGGCATCATTCCGGGCATCTGGGTTGCTCCTCACGAAAGGCACGACTAGAATGTGAGCAATTACTCGCAATCTGTCTACTCGCCTTCTACAGGACCTGCCCGTGGCCCCCTCCTCGGTCGCCTTCCCCCGTCGCAAGCCCACCCAGGAGCGCTCCCGCGCCACGGTGGACGCCATCGTCGAGGCAGCTGCTCGCGTTTTCGAGGCCCGAGGGTACGCGCACACCACCACCAACCACATCGCCGAGCGCGCGGGTGTCTCCATCGGGTCGCTCTACCAGTACTTCCCGAACAAGGACTCCATCCTGGTCGCGCTCCTCGAACACCACGCCGACGACGGGGCGCGACTGATTGCCGAGCTGGCAGCCCGGGCCGAGGTCGAGGACTGGAGCCTGCGGGCCGTCCTGGAGCATTTCGTCGAGGCCCTCGTCGAGTACCACCTGGCCGCGCCGAGATTGCAGTACGTGCTCCTCAACGAGGCGCCCCGCCCCCCCGCTGTGGTGGCCTTGCGCCACCAGCTGGAGGACCGCATCGCGGAGCTCGTGTCCGGCCTGATCGACCTGAAGCTCGGCGGCGAGGCCCCCAGACCGGACATCGTGGCGTGGCTCATCGTCCATGCCGTAGAGGGCCTGGCGCACGAGTTCGTCGTCCACCCGCCCCGCGAGACCAACCGGGATACCCTGGTTCGGGAAGTGGTGACCCTGATCGAGGGCTACCTGACGCGACGCGGCGAGACGAACTGAGCCTCTTCGGGCAGCGCACTCTCCGGCAATCGACTCGGCGGCTCGACAGCTGGGCCGCAATCTGGTCAAAT
>JAFDJI010000883.1 GCA_019307545.1 Deltaproteobacteria bacterium
TACCTGCTCGCGAGCCGGATCGAACCTGGGGTAGTGGTGCAGGGCCGGCGCGGGTCCTGGACGCCGGTCCACAGTTCGGCTGCTCCGTCGAGCCTCGCGCTGGATCTCGCGGCGATGGACGGCGAGGTGTGGCTGGACACCGGGCGCTGGGAGGTCACCGCCCCCGGGTGGATGCTCGCGAGCGAGCTCCACGCATTGCTCTCCGCCCACGGCTTGCAGGTGAGCCACATTCCGACCTGGTGCCACGCCACCCTCGCAGGGCTCGTGGGCACCGGCTCCCATGGTGCTGCGCGCGACAGCGAGTCCATTGCGGAGGCGGTCACCGCGATGGACCTTCTCGATGCGCGAGGACAGCGCTGGTTCCTGGATGCGCGCGGCCTGCGACTGGCAGCGACGGGGGTGACAGTGCTCATCGGGCCCAAGTGGCTGCGGCACGGGCGCGTGCACCTCGGGAGTCTGGGCATTGTGACCTCGCTCACCTTCTCGGTCCGGCCCGAGCGCTTTCTCTGCCAGACCCAGAGGCTGTACCCGGCGGAGGCGATGCTCGGCGCAGGCCTGAGGGCGCATCTCCGTGACAACGAGCACGCGAGCCTGGCGTGGGGCATCCGCCAGGGCCGATGCGTCGCGCGGGCCGCGAACCAGAGCCTCCCCGTGCCGAAGCGCGCCGCACTCGTCTCCGACGCCGAGGCCTGGTTCACCCATGCCCTGCCGACCGCGGTGATGTGCATTCTCTCCCGCTGTGCCTGGCTGGCGGATACGGTCAACGGCTGGCTGCTTGCCCCTCGGTTGCTCCGCTCGAGCGTGATCGGACCCGCGTGGCAGGTGCTGACCTACATGCCCGGCCGCCTCACCCCACGGGCCCGGCTCCGGACCATGGAGTACGAGGTGCCGCTCGACCGGCTGGACGAGGTGGTGGACCTGTACGGCCGCCTGCTCTCCGGCGCCCCGAACCAGATCCCGGTCAACTTCCGGCGCGCGGGGGACAAGGTCTTCGTGGAGTACATGTGGTGTGCGGGCTTCCGCGGTGGCCTTGCCCACGCGCAGGCGGTGGAACGGGCGCTGGTGGAGCGTCTCGGTGCAGACGCCCTGCCGCACCCCGGCAAACTGCACTGGATCAACCCGTGGACGCGCCTCTCCGCCCAGCGCCGCCGAGTGTTCCTCGGGCTGCGGGCCATCCTCGACCCCGAGGGCGCCTTCGAGAACGCCTACGTGTCCTGGCTCCTCGGCAACGCCGAACCCGGCGCGCACCCCAGTTCGTGGGTGCGGTCCTAGCCTCGAGGTCAGCCATGCTGGGCATCATTCCTCTCCTCACCGCCTCGCTGGCCTGGTCCGGTGCTGTCGCCGACGCCGTCCACGCGTCCTGGGAGCTGCGATCCAACCGGCTCGCCACCGAGGCGCCGACGATCCCCGACTGGGCCTACGACCATGCCGAGGAGGGGAAGGTCGCCGCCGGCCTCTCCGTCGAGGAGCACCAACCCGTCGCCAAGGCATGGGGGGTTGCGATCTTCGACCTGCCGATCGAGGCGGTGTGGATGGCGGTCAACGACGAGGAGGCGTTCCCCACGGTCTCCAAGGTGACCGTCAGCCAGGTGATCGAGGGCGACAGGCGCCGCACCGGCCGACTCGTCTTCGGCTACATGCCCATCAGTGTTCCGTTCGTGAAGGACCGGTGGTGGATGGTGTCGGTCCGCCACAATGGCGAAATGTACGCGGCCTCTGGCGGGGTGCTGTGGGAGAAGGCCTGGACCGACGCGACCGATCGCAGCCGGCTCGACGGCAAGAGCGTCGCCACCTATGCCGACGCCGGTCAGAGCCTCGGTTTCAGCCACGGCTCCTGGCTCCTGCACAGGCTCGACGACGACCGCACCCTCGCCGAGTACTTCGTGTGGACCGACATCGGTGGCAGCCTGCCCTCGGGCCCCATCTCGCGGTTCGCCAAGGGCGCGGTCCGGCACCAGGTCGTGGCCATCCGCTGCCTCGCCGAGCAGCGCCAGGGCGACAGCCGCGACGCGTGGCTCAGGCCCGACCAGCAGCCGCTGTAGTCGGTAGACGGTATCTCTCTGCTGTGGTCAGTGGCGCGGGCAGGGCAAGCCGGAACCGGAGCGGCATGGGAAGGGTGAGCACCCACTGGCGGACCGGCGCCTCGGGGAACACCCGGTCCACCAGGTGCGCCGCGGTCTGGCACATCCAGCGTCAACCACACGAGGGGCAGGACCCGCGGCCATTGC
>JAFDJI010000215.1 GCA_019307545.1 Deltaproteobacteria bacterium
CGTGACTGCTGATCAGGGGGCCTGGTCAAAGTCCTTCTAGTAGTCGACCCAGGTTCCCCCGACCGAAGTACAGGTCGACTCCTCGAAGGCGAGGTCGTCGGCTGGATAGCCCTCGAAGTACAGGTATTCCATCCCCCCAGCGGTGCAGGCGCCCACCGCCCCGTCACGGGGGCACTGCCCGCTGTCGTGGAAGGTCCCCGCGGCATCGCCGCACAGCTCGTCCTCGAAGCCGTCGAGGTACATCGCGTTCAACAGGTTCACGCACACATCCTCGTCGTCCATCAGATCGCACCAGGCGACCACCCCATCATCCGAATCGGTATCGGTGTCGTCGGGGTCTCCATCGCAGGCCGGCACGGTGAGGAGAAGGAGAGCGGCCAGCGGGAAGGCGGCGGGCAAACGACCGGGGCGCGTCATGGAAACCTCCGCATGGATTCCGCCACCGGGCATAACCACATCTCATCCAACTAGGTGGTGGCGACGAGATAGGGCCCTGCATACCTGGAGGCGCCGGAAGGACCCGTGATGACCTGGCGTTCCCTTCTCGACCAAGAACCCACCTACGGCAGCGAACCCCTCGGCCACGCCGCCTTGGAGGAGCAGGTCGCTTCCGCGGAGGAGCGCTATCGGGACCGAATGCAGGGGCTTGCAGCGCTGCAGCGGGTGGAGTCGGAGCTGGAGGCACAGCTCGACAGGGTGTTTGCCACCAACCGGCACCAGCGATCCTGGTTCGACGATCTCGCCGAGCTGCTCCCGTTCCTGGGGCCGACGCGACCGACACCCCTGCGGGCCGAGGCGTTGCAGCACCAGCACCAGGCCGCGCTCCACCAGGTCCGCTCCCTGGGGCATCACCTCGACGCACTCGAGCGAGACGTGGCCCTGGTCGACGCCGAGATCGCGCAGCTCTCCGCGCAGGTGGTGCAGGCCGCGCGAGACAGCGAGACCGCCAGCCGCTGCGAGCGGGCGCTCCGCGGGGCCATCGTCCCAGTCCAGGTCGAGTTGAAGGCCGCCACTGGGGCGGCGGCGCGTGCGTTGGAGTCGGCCATCCTCCGCCTGGAGGCGCAGACGTGGGCCCGACGCCAGGAGGAACGCCACTTCAGGACCACCGAGGACCGTCTCGCCGAGTTGGTGCGCCTGCAGCACGGGCTGCGGGACCTGCTCCGCGGGGTCCACGAAGACCTGTTGGGGCTGCAGCATGCCGCCGCCGAGGCGGTGGAGACCATGGGGCAGCATGTCGGAGCGCTCGCGGCCGACGCCAGTCGGCGGGACCTCCGCGACCTCACCGGGGCCGACGTGGAGGCCCTTCGCGAGTCGCTGCGGCGGGTCTCCCACCTCGCGAAGGACAGCGCGCGGTACCTCTCCGATCGCTCCGACGCGCTGGAGCGGGAGTTGGAGCGCCTGGACCGGCAGGCCCGGATGCGACGGCGCGCCGAGGAAGAGGTGGAGTGCCTGCTGGCGCAGGTGCGGGGCGAACCGTGACTGTCCTCGATCCGCGGGAGGCGGCCCGCTGGTGCGATGGGCTCCGCGCGGCCCTGCGGGCGCTTCGGCTCAACCTCTACTTCCCGCCGTGGGCCGCCATCGCCGACCATGTCCGCGGCATCGGCACCGTGCCACCCGGAGCGCGGCTCCGCATCGATGCCGCAACGGGGCTGCCCCACTTGGAGGAATGGCTCCGGGTCCGTATCGACCGCGAGCTGGCTCCAGAGCTGCTCGAGCGTCTCGCACCGGCAGAACGGGCCGGAGATGCCCCCACCACCGCCAAGGCCGCCTACTTCCGCGGGCTGCTGGAGGTCACCCCGCTGGGCCCGGGGACCGTACGCGCGTCGCTGGTCCACCGCGAGGCGGACCGGGCGGCCTTCGCGGTGGTGGTGGATCGGATCGAGCTCTCCGTTCCCCGGTTCGTCCGGTGGACCCTACGCATCGAGGAATCTGCCGGGGGACGCTTCTCGGTAGCCGAGATGGAGACCCGGGCCAGCGCAGACTTCTCGCGGCGCCTCAGGGTGATCGGCACCCAGCCCGTCGCCGCCGCGGTCACCCTCCTCGAGGCCGAAGAAGGGCTGACCGTGGAGGAGGTGGTACGCGGGGAGATCGGCCCGGCCCTGTGGCACGATGACGGGCCGCGGCTGTCGGCACTGCTCTCCCGCGCCTCGCGACACCTGGAGCACACCGCCATCGACGACCCCCTCGCCGAGGAAGTGCTCATCCCGGATGACGCCCACTTCGGCTACGCGCGCCACCGGAAGTGGGCAGTGCCCGAAGGGGCCCGGGAGGCGCACCTGGACTGGTTGAGGAGCCTGGGCTCCCGGAACATCGTGTACACCTACCGAACATGACCTCCGACGAACACCGTGGCCGAGGCGCGAGCGTCGCGGGACCGCCAGCGCGCGCCGCCTTCGATGCCCTCGTGGACCAGTTCAGCGAGCGGAGCGCCTTCGTGCGCGAGTTGGTGCAGAACTCCCTGGATGCAGGTGCGGGTCGGATCGAAGTGCGGGTACACCAGGACAAACGCCGCCTGCGCGTCGACGTGGTGGACGACGGCGAGGGCATGGACCAGGACATCATCGAGGGGTACCTGCTCACCCTGTTCCGGTCGTCCAAGGAGGAGGACCTCACCAAGATCGGCAAGTTCGGCGTGGGCTTCGTGTCCCTGTTCGCGGTGGACCCGGAGCTGGTCACGGTCGACACCGGCCGGGACGGCCGCCACTGGCGGGTCCTCTTCGACAAACACCGCAAGTACACCCTCGCCGAGGTGGACGAGCCCTTCGAGGGCACCACCGTGACCCTGTACTGCCGCACCTGGGGCAAGAAGGCGGGGAAGCTGGCGAAGGAGATCTTCCGAGCCGCGCACTACTGGTGCCGCTTCGCCTCCGCCGAGGTGTGGACCGAGGGGACCGGGAGCAAGCACTTCGGGTGGGGACCGGAGGAGGTGAGCCATCCCTTCACCACAGGGCAGCCGTGCGAAGTCCAGGTGGAGGAGCCGGAGCTCCGGGCGGTCGTCGCGTACGCCGACAGTCGCCCAGCCGCGGTCGGCTACTACAACCGCGGCCTGACCCTGCTGGAGACCCACGAGGACACGGTGTCGGGCATCACCTTCCGGGTGGAGGCCAAGGCGCTCGAACACACGGTCACCCGGGACAACGTCCGGCGGGATGCCGGATACCGAAAGGTGGTGGCGCGGCTGAAGCGGGCGGCCCGCGACGCGTTGCCGGGGGCGTTCGTCGCCGCCTTGAGGCAGAGCATCGACGACGATCCGGAGCGCCACCAGGCCTTGCTGCGACTCGCCGCCGCCAACCCGCACATCGGCTGGACGCCAGGGCAGAAGGTGCTCCGGACCTTGGAGGGGTCACACCTCTCACTGCGCGACCTCCGCTCGGATCCGCTCGGCATACGTCACCGGGAGTGCTTCCACGCGGCGTCACGGTCGCGCCTGACCGATGCCCTGGCCCAGGCGGGTGAGGTGGTGTTCCCCAGCGACGGCGGCGAGGTCGCCTTCTTGGAGCGGCTGGGCATCGAGGTCCAGCCAGCCGGCCAGGCCTGGTTCTGCCCCGAGCGCGTGGACCACCCACTCGCGGACGCGATCACCGAGGCCGAGTGGGGGGAGCCCTGTGCGGCGGCGCACTTCGCCGGCGGGGGCGAGCGGCTGGAGCACGCGTTCGCCGTCCGGGCGGGGCGAAGGGTCTCCCTCGATCGGTGGAGGGACGACCCCGGGCCGGTGCTGGTGGTGAACGCCGACCACCCCACCTTCGAGCGTCTCGCTGCGCTCCCGCTGGACCTCGCGGCCCCGATCCTGCTCCACGCCGCACGCCGCGCCCTTGGAGAGGAGACGTCTCCCTCTGCGATCCTCGAGCCCATCACCTCCATCGTCTGTGGGGAGGCCCCGTGAGCCTGCACGAGGAGATGCTGGAGGGCACTCGGGTGATCGCGGAGGGCTCCTTCCGGCTCGATCGGCGCCGCGCGATGGACAAGCTGGCGCGTTTCCAGCTCGAAGATCCGCACCAATACGTGCTGGAGCTGGTCGCCGCGGCGGTGTGTGCCGACGCCTCGTCGGTGCAGATCCGCAACGACGCGGACGACCTGGAGATGTCCTGGGACGGCGACCACCCGACTCGCGACGAGCTGGATGCGCTGTTCGACTGGGTCTTCTCCCGCGACGCGGAACCCCGCAGCCGCATGCTCCGCCATCTCGCCCAGGGCGTGTTCGGCGCGCTCGGTCTCGATCCGAAGTGGGTTCGGGTGGAGCGACCCGGCCTGACCTGGGATTTCACCGACCCTGCCAACGTCACCACTTCCGCCAACGACCGCACCGAGGGGGTGCGGGTCTACGTGCGGGAACGGCTGGGGATGGCGGTGGTCGGGGACGCGTTCGGAGGGCCGCGGGAAAGTCGACTGCTCCAGCGGCGCGCGCGGGTCTGCCCGATACCCATCCGCCTCAACGCAGAGGAGATCTCGGGAAGCCCCTCCCATCGACCTCGGAAGCCCTCCGACCGCCTCGGCGCAGAGACCGCCAGCGATCACCTGTGGCTCTCGACCCAGGGGACGGTGGGCTCGGAGCTGGCCTCCTTCCCGGATCGGACCGGGACCGTGGCCCTGATCCGCGATGGCATTCTCGTCGGCTGGACGACCCCAGCCGCCGGGCCGCTGTGCCTCGCGGGCTGGATGACAGCCCAGGAGCTGAAGCTGAACGCCTCGCTGTCCGCCCCGGTCCAGGACGCGGCGTGGGACAAGGTGCAGGTGAGGCTGGTCGGCCTCCTCTCCGGGTGGGTCGCGAAGTGCCTGGGGACGAAGGACCACGGCTTCGAAGACGAGGCCCTGCGCTGGGCCGCCCTGGACCTGTTCGCCCGGGATCGGGCCCGGAAGCTGCTGCAGGAGGCACCGCTGTTCCGCGACCTCAACGGTCGCCTGTACTCCAGCAAGGACCTGCGCGAGAGCAGGGTGTACACCCTGAAGACGTTGGATCTCGCCGATCCGAGTTCGCCGGCACCCCAGTTCGCGGCGCACACCCCGCCGGAACCCCGCTCCGCGGCCGCTCTACAAGCAGAGTGCCTGGGCCTGTTCCGCGTCAAGCATGGCGACTCGCTGTTCCGGGCCCGCAAGAAAGGTCGGCGCAGACGATTGGTGCTGGCCCTTCATCTCACCTCGCTGGAGCACGGCGCATCCGCGTTGATGGAGCGCTCGTTCGAGGGGGACGGGCTCCAGGGAACCATCGCCATCCCCCTCGACGACCCGGGCGGAGATGCCCTGCACGTCGAGCTTCGGGTGGAGGGCCTCCCGGTGGAGACGGTCCACCTCCAGGTCACCGGACCGCTCAACGCGCGGGTGGCTTCGGATGCGCTCCGAGCCACCCCCGACTTCGGGAAGGTGGAGCGAACCCAGGCCTACAAGGACGTGATCGAGCAGGTGAAGAAGGAGGCCGGGATCCTGCTGGTGGCGGCGGCTCAGCAACACCCCGCCAACCCCAGGGTCCGCAGCCTGCTGTGCAACTGGCTTCGCCGCGTCAAGATCTCCAAGTCCAAGCGCAAGAAGGGCCAACTCGTCCCCCCGATCCCGGCGAGCATCGTCAAGGCTCCCCTGTTCACCGAGATGTCGGGCGAAGAGCGCTCTCTGGAAGACCTCCGCGGTGGTGGCCCGGGCAACAAGGAGGTCCTGCGCACACCGATCCGCCATGTCTCCCCGAGCTTCAGCGCCTTCGTCGGGACCGAGGGGGTGCTCCGGTTGGACGAACCCGCCCGTCGAGCCCTCCGCCACATCCTCCCGCGACCGCTGTTGAACGTGCGCCAGGAGCTGATCGCGCGCGCCGATGCGGAGCGTCGCAGGGCGACCCGCCGACGCGAGCCGGTGCTGGGCCACGGAATCCTGGCAAGGGCAACGGTTGCCGAGGAGGGGTTCACCGGGGAGGTGGGGCTCATCGACCAGGGCAAGGGAACCTGCCAGCTCGACGTGGTCCACGACGGCGTCTTCCTCTGCACCCTGGAGGTGCCCGACGCACCCGTGGCCACCGTCGCAGCCCTGGACATCCCTTGGGCTGAGCCCAACCTGGCCTGGGATGGGGTGCAGGACGAGGCCGCGCTCCTGGAGCGGGTCGGCCCGCTGCTCCGCACCACCCTGGGTCGACTCATCGTGGCCCAGGCCAAGAACGCGGACCCGCGCCTTCCCCTGCCCGGATGGCTGTGGCCGTTCCTGGCCGGCAGCGCACCATGGCCAGAAGAGCTGACCTCGCTCCCGCTGTTTCCGACCGTTGGGGGGAGGCTGCTGACCCTCGACCAGGTGGCGGAACGGGAGGACATCTGGTGGTCGCCCGAGCGGGTCTGGCTGCGGGGCCTCGAGGACGTGCTGATCCTCGATTCGACGCGGCAGCAAGCGCTGAAGTGCCTGGCCGATCGCATGAAGCGTGCCTCCAAGCTGATCGAAGAGATGAAGCAGGGGCGTGGTGCGTTCTACGGCCGGAAGATGCAGGCTGCGGTGCTTCCCGACTCCCTTCGGTTCTGCGGGCGCACCCCCATCTCGGGGGACGGGGTGCGGGGCGAGGCCGGCGTCATCGACGGACCGGAGGCGCGCCCTGGTCTGCACATCGCCTAGCGGCACCT
>JAFDJI010000884.1 GCA_019307545.1 Deltaproteobacteria bacterium
TGGACTCGGGAGCGCCTCATCTCCCACAAGTGCCCACGAGCCATCGAATGGGTGGAGGCCCTTCCCCGCAACCCGATGGGCAAGGTGCAGAAACACCTCCTGCGCGATGCATGGGCCCGACCCCGGGTGCGGCACGCACGACCCTCGGAGGCCGAACACATCGCCACGTGGAACTTGCAGATGGCCTGGGAGACCGAGGGCCTGGACCTGGATCCGGAAGGGGTTCGCTCCGGCACCCGTGCGGTATTCGAGCAGGGGGTCGGCGCCTTCTACCTGCGTGCCGAGATCGCGGGCGTGGTGGCCGGCCAGTGCATGGTGACCACCGAATGGAGCGACTGGCGGAACCGGCCGGTGTGGTGGATCCAGAGCGTGTACGTCACCCCGGAGTGGCGACAACGAGGTGTCTACCGGGCCCTGCACGAGGCGGTCTTGGACCACGCGCGGTCCGCGGGTGCGGCTGGCGTCCGTCTGTACGTGGACCGCAGGAACAAGCGCGCTGCGGGCGTGTACCGCCGTGTGGGCATGGACGGCGATCACTACCTGGTGTTTGAGCAGATGTTCGCCCCCTCGGTTGGCGATCCGGAACCGGATGGGCCATGATCCGGTTCCGTTCGGGCTGGAGTATGCATGGACCTCCCAATGGTGGATGAGATTCGCGAGACGCGGCGGATCGCAATGGAGGCTACTGACGCCGCCGTGCACCTGAGCCGGGTCCGCGGGATCCTCAACACCCTCGCGATGCTCGACCGCAAGCTCACTGCACAACCCAATGCCGAGTTTCCGCTGCCGGGCGATGACGTGGTGGAAGAACTCAGTGAGCGGTGGACCTCCCTGAGCGACCTGACCGCGGCCGGGCCGCGTCCAACCCAGTCCATTCGAGAACAGCTCCGCTTCCGCCGACAACAGATGGAAGCGGCACAGCAGCTTCTGGCGCCCCTCGCCCGGCGCCAGAACGCACTTGCCGAGGAGCTCCACGAGCTGCAGCACAAGCAGCGGGACCTCATGGAGGACCCGAAGTACGCCGAGGCCGCCGCAGATCTCGCCAAGCTCGCGACCGAGCGAGACCAGGTGGCGCGCGAACTCCAGCCCCTGGACCAACGTGTCAACACCGTGACGTCCCTGCAGAAGCTCGCTGTCACGTTCCTGGGCCGCATCGATGATGCCATCGCGACCATGGGCGCCCATCCGGGCATCGCCGCATTTCGTGCAGCCGCTGTGGCCGGAAGCCTGGTAGAAGCCCTACAGCGGGTCCGCGACCAGTTGCAGGTGGACGTCCCGGTCCCCTCACCACTGGAGGTCCCGACGGAGCCCGATCCGGCGCGCGAGGAAGAGATGTTCGCCGAGGTCGCCCGGCTCCGTGCTGGCCTGGTCGAGGCGATCGAGGCCCTGGAGGCCGACATCATGGCCCACAAGGACGATATGGACGCCCTCAGAGAGCGCTTCGACAAGGTCAATCAGCGACTTTTCGACCGGATGGGATGACAAGCTGGTCCACCCCGCCCACCCAGGGTCTCCTGGCACCCGGACGCTGGTCGAAGGGTCTGCGCGCGGCCCTGGAGGCGATGGTCGTCCGCGAAGCCCCTGAACCTGGAGGCCCCCCACTCCTGGCGACCTTCGACTGGGACAACACCTGCATCCGTGGTGACCTCGCCGAAGGGGTCCTCGAGACGCTCGATGAGCGGGAGGGTACCCGTCGATTCGCCACCTACCTGAGTCTGATCGAGGAGGTGGGTGAACTGGAGGCGTACGTCTTCTGCACCACGACGCTGGCCGGTCGCACGGAACCCGCGCTACGCGCCCTGGCGCTGGAGGTGTGGGAGGAACGGCTCGCCGACGGCCGGATCGCCGAACGCCCCGAGATGCCTGACCTCTTCTCGGCGCTGGAGCGCCACGGCTGGGAAGTGTGGATCGTCTCGGCGGCTGCAGAGATCCTGGTGCAGGTCGCAGCCGAACGCTACGGCCTCGACCCCGACAGGGTGATTGGGGTGAGGCTCGCAGTGGGAAAGGACCAGATGCTGCAAGACCGGGTGGTCGGCCCCTTCCCCCACCGGGAGGGCAAGATCGCCGTCATCGAGCAGCGCATCGGTCGACACCCGGCGTTTGCCACCGGTAACGCCGATTCAGACATCGAGATGCTGGAGGCCGCGCGCTTCCGGCTGGTCATCAACAACGGCAGCACGGAGCTTCGAGAAATCGCGAACCAGGGCGGCTGGTGGGTACAGACC
>JAFDJI010000885.1 GCA_019307545.1 Deltaproteobacteria bacterium
GTACTCGTGGATTCGGCCCACCCGTTTGCGGGTGAGCAAGCCACGCTTCTTCAGCCGCAGCAGATCTCGGCGGGCGGTTTCGTAGGCGATACCGAAGCGCGTCCGGTGGGTACGCGTCGTGAAGCACGCGTCTGCACGGCGCACGGCTTGGCCGAGTAGCGCGAGTTGCCGATCGTTCAGCTTCTCCTCTTCGCCCACTACCCGACGCACGCGCGCCACGTCCCCACGCCGGCGCCAGGCCCAAGAGTCGAAGGCCTCGATGGATTCCTCGATCGCCTGGAGCACAAAGAGCACGAAGTAGGTGGCATCGTATCCATCGGAGGTGGTGTACAGGTAGACCCGCTCATAGGCGCCCTTGTCGCGCCGGAACCGACTGGACACCGCGAGGAAATCGAAGAGGGCATAGTCCCGGGACAGGGCACTCCAGAGCGCCAACGCGCGCGCCACCCGTCCATTTCCCTCGACGAAGAAGTGGTCGTAGCCCACCCACAGGTGGACCAGGATGGCGCGGAGCACGGGGTGAATGTACCAATCGGGGGTGTCGCCGTTGGCAAAGGCACACAGCGCCGCCAAGCGATCCTTGAGCTCCTTGGCGGACGGGGGGATGAAGAGACGCTCGCCACGCAGCGCGTAGACCTGTGGCTCTTCGTGGGCTTGGCGAAGCCGCCCCGCCTCTCCCTGGACCAGGGTGTGTCGGGTCATCGCCCGGTGCACCTCGTTCACGAGCTCCGGGGTGAGGCCCTCGTCGCGGGCCGCGCTCACCATCTCCAGCGATTGGTGGGCATCGTGGATCATCCGCTCGCTCCGGTTCAGCGGCTTGCGCCCGGAGCGGAGCATCTCCTTGGCATCCAGTCGGGCCATGGCGGCACCCGCCAGTTGGGCTGTCTGGATGGCCTCCTCCATCAAGGCGTCGATGCGCATCTCCTGGGTGACCGCGTGTCGGTGCAGCGGGGCGACGCCTCGGGTCTGCTCATCGATGTGCTGTGCCGCTTCCAGGACGGCTTCCGGAAGCGCGAGTTGAAAGGGCTGTCCATATGCGGAGTGGAGCGGCAAAGCCTTGAGCAGGGGGGAGCGGGCGAGCTTCATGCCCAACCACCACTCGTCGCGGGTGAGTCCCTCGGGAGGCTCCCGATGGCGCAGTTGGTCCCAGTGGAGATAGCGCCCACCCGGCGCGGGGCCCCCGACGGCCTTCACGATCTCCAGGTGCCGCCCGGACCCGAAGACGCGGTCCAATAGCTGCGTGACATCAGGTGGCCTGGCGAGAACCCTCATGGGCCAAGTGTAGACCAGCCCTACCGGATGATGTCGACCTCGTAGACACCGCCCGACTCCGAGGTGGCCGTGCCGATCACCGTCGTGGTGCCGGTGACCCGCTGCAACCCCTCGGCTCCGTCGTTCTCGATCTCCCCGGCGATGTCCAGGTCCAGGGTGACCTCGCCCTCCAGGTCGCCGATCATCAGGAAGGTCCCCACCAGGGTCCCCTCCAGGGTGCCGTCCGGGATGTCGCGCAGGCTCAGGTCGAGCTGGGGGAGGTCGCTCGCCTCCGTGTCGTAGGTGATCGCCACCTCCTCGTCCTCGTCCTCGTCCAGGTCCACGAAGTCCGAGTAGTCCTCGAGGGCGATCTCCAGTCGGAGCTCCTTGTTGTTCGAGGCGCCCTGGTCGACCTGGCCGGTGATGGTCATGGTGCCGGAGACGTCCCCGTCGTCCTCCTGGGCGAGGATGTTGGCGCTGGACGCGGCATTGTACCCATCCATTCCGAGGTTGAGCGCACGCTCGATCGCGACGTCCAAACCGAGGTACGCCAGCTCCGCCTCTTCGTCGGAGGACAGCCTGTCGCTGCAACCCACGGCCATGCCGAGGGCGAGAAAGGCGAGGACTCTCCGCATGTCTGCTCCAGCTCAGGGGGGATTCTGCCGGACACGCTACCGGGGCTCTACCGGGACCGTCAACATCGCAGGTCAGCGAAGCGCGACATCGAGCTGCCCCTGCAGTCGCAAGAGCTCCGTCTGGGCCAGTCGGTAGTCCGCACGGGCCTTTGCCGCCTCCACCCGGGCGCGGTGGACCTCGGTACGGGCCTCGAGCACGTCCTTCTGAATGGAGCGCCCGGCCTGCTCCAAAGCCTCCTCGGCGGAAAGCGTCTCCTCGGCGAGGCGCTGGTTGATGTCCACCAACTCCACCCGGCGCCGGGCCTGCGAGAGCAGGCGCACCTGCTGCTCGACCTGCGC
>JAFDJI010000216.1 GCA_019307545.1 Deltaproteobacteria bacterium
GCCGCTCGCGCACGAGGCGCGCAGCCTCGCGTTCACCCCCGACGGCGCCACGCTGATCACCTCCAGCCGCGGCGGCCGGGTGGGACTCTGGGACCTGGAGGGTGGCGAAACCCGATGGATCGATGCCCACGTGGGTGTGGTCCGCGACCTGCAATTGACCTCGGACGGAGCCCGGCTCATCACCGCGGGAGATGACGGAGTGGTCGCGGTGTGGGACCTCGCGACCGGAGACTCCTGGCGACTCCTCGGCCACAGCGACCGCGTACGGGGCATCGCAATATCCCCCGACGGCAAGTGGGTGGCCTCCGCGAGCGCCGACGCCACGGCGCGCCTATGGCACGTGGACCCGACGATGCGCGGTGGCTTCGGGGGGCACGGTGCCGCCGTGACCGACCTGCGCTTCTCCCGGGACGGCAACGCCCTCATCTCCGCCAGCGAGGACCGCACCGCCCGGGTCTTCGACCTGGCGACCGGGGCGGTGACCGTGCTGCGCGGCCACCAGGACGAAGTCGAGCAGGCGGCGCTCCTGCAGGATGGCCGGGCCGTCACCACGGGTCGCGACCGTACGGTGCGCCTTTGGGATCCCGCCACCGGCGACCACATCACTATGGAAGCGCCCGAGCGTACCGACGCCATCGCCCTGTCGCCGGATGACAGGTGGCTGGTGGCGGGCACCCGGTCCCCGGTGTTGCGGACCTGGGACCTGACCGATGGGGCTCACTACGATCGCATCGGTCACACCGACAAGATCCTCGCCGTGGCCTTCTCCCCGGACGGCGCGCACCTTGCGTCCGGCGGGGCCGACGAGACCGTGCGGATCTGGACGGTGGACAGCCTGCTCGCGAAGCAGGTCGAGAGCTTCGAGGACGAAGTGGTCACCCTCGCCTTCTCTGCCGACGGCGCCTGGCTCGCGGCAGGTGCTGGCGACGGCGAGGTGCTGGTATTCCAGGTGCACACCGGCGAGGTCCAGTCCTTCCGTGGCCACGAAGGCGAGGTGACCGCGGTGGCCTTCGCACCCGACGCACCCCTGCTCGCCACCGGGGGCGTGGACCGCGCCATCCACGTCTACGACCTCGCCACCGGCGACCTGCGCACCCTGTCCGGTCACGTGGGGGGCATCACCGACCTGGCCTTCACCCCGGACGGCCGCATCGCGTCGACCTCCGAGGACGACACCCTACGGATCTGGGACCTGAAGGACGGCACCGCGCACACCTGGACCGGCGCCACCGGCCCCCTGCGTTGCGTTGCGGTATCCCCCGACGGAACGTGGATCGCCGCCGCGGGCGACGACCGGATGGTACGGATCTGGCCCGGCGCACCCTCGACCGCACCGAGCGACGTGCGTGCCTGGCTCGATGCGCTCACTGCCGTGGAGTTGGGTTCGGACGATGTGCTCCGAGCCCCGTGGACCGAGCGGTAGGCCCCAACCGAAAGGTCGCGCTCGAAGCATCCTGAGGCCGTTTCCGCGGTATCCTCGGAATCTCCGCCCGGAAGGTCGCCAGCCCGGGCCAGAGACGGGCCGTGCACATGACGGACGACGAACCCCAGACCGAGTTCTTCAAGCATCGCCGCTTCATCTCTCCGCTCGATAGGGTCGAAGACCTGCCCCAGGACGGCCCGAAAAACGGGCTCCTGTGCCTGGTGCGGGAGGAGGCTGCGATCTACGAGTTGGTCGACGGGGAGTGGCGCAAGTGGGTGTCCACGGACGCGACACTCGAGTGAGCGGGCTGCCATGCTCTTCGACCTCGAGGTCGAAACCGCGCGGTGCCGTTGGCCTGCGCGCCGATTACATCGCTCCCTGCACTGCGATCCAGGGAGCTGACTTGGCCACCCCGAACGAACCGGGCTCCAACTTCCTCCGGGCCATCATCGAGGAGGACCTGCGCAACGGGAAGAACGACACCGTCGTGACCCGCTTCCCGCCCGAGCCCAACGGCTACCTGCACATCGGCCACGCCAAGTCCATCTGCGTGAACTTCGGGCTCGCCCAAACCTATGGCGGTCGATGCCACCTGCGGTTCGACGACACCAACCCGGAGAAGGAGGAGCAGGAGTACATCGACGCCATCCAGCGCGACGTGCGGTGGCTCGGCTTCGACTGGGGCGAGCACCTGTTCCACGGATCCGACTTCTTCGAGGAGATGTACGACCTCGCCGAGGGGCTCATAGGCGCGGGCAAGGCGTACGTGGACAGCCAGACCGAGGACGAGATCCGCGCCACCCGCGGCACGGTGACCGAGCCCGGAACAAAGAGCCCGTACCGCGATCGTGGGGTCGAGGAGAACCTGGACCTGTTCCGCCGCATGCGCGCCAGCGAGTTCCCCGACGGTGCCCACGTGCTGCGGGCGCGGATCGACATGGGTGCCGAGAACATGAAGATGCGGGACCCACTGCTGTACCGCATCCGCCACGCCACCCACCCCCACCGCGGCGACGCCTGGTGCATCTACCCCTTCTACGACTACGCACACGCGCTGGAAGACGCGTTCGAGGGCATCACCCACTCTTTTTGCACCCTGGAGTTCGAGAACAACCGCGAGCTGTACGACTGGGTGCTCGACAACGTCCCAAGGAAGTGGCATCCGCGACCGTACCAGTACGAGTTCGCACGGTTGTTCCTGGGCTACACCGTGATGAGCAAGCGCAAGCTGCTCCAACTGGTGAAGGAGGGGCGGGTGAGCGGCTGGGACGACCCGCGCATGCCCACCCTTGCGGGGCTTCGGCGACGTGGCGTCACCCCGGAGGCGATCCGGGCCTTTTCGGACCGCATCGGGGTGGCGAAGGCGAACAGCATGGTGGACCTCGCCGCGCTGGAGGCGTGTATCCGCGACGACCTGAACGTCCGCTCCCCACGGGCGATGGCGGTCCTCGATCCGCTCCGCGTGGTGATCGAGAACTACCCGGAGGACAAAGCCGAGGCCTTCGACGTGCCGTCCTGGCCGCGCGACGTGGGCAAGATCGCTTCGCGCCCAGTACCGTTCTCGCGGGTGCTGTACATCGAGCGTGCAGACTTCATGGAGCACCCGCCCAAGAAGTTCTTCCGTCTCGCCCCGGGCCGCGAGGTGCGGCTCCGCTCCGCCTACCTCATCACCTGCATCGAGGTGATGAAGGACCACCAGGGCGAGGTGGTCGAGTTGCGCTGCACCTACGACCCGGCCTCGCGCGGCGGGTCGGCACCGGACGGTCGCAAGGTGAAGGGCACCCTGCACTGGGTATCGGCCGCCCACGCGGTGGACGCCGAGGTGCGCCTGTACGACAGGCTGTTCGCGGTGGAGAACCCGGGGGCCGGGGGCGTCGACTTCCACCAGCACCTGAACCCCCACTCGCTGGAGGTGGTGAACGCGAAGCTGGAGCCGGGTCTGGCCGGAGCGGACCCGGGAGCCCACTACCAGTTCGAGCGCCTGGGCTACTTCTTCGTGGACCCGGTGGACAGCAAAGAGGGGCGCCCGGTCTTCAACCAGGTGGTGCCGCTGAAGGACTCCTGGGCGAAGATCGCCAAGGGACCAACTGCCTCCGAGCAGCCGTCACCCCAGACTCCGGAATCCCCAACCCCAGAAACAGGACCAGCCGCAAAGCCGGAACGACCCGCACGCGACGCGGCCGAGGAGGCACGCTTCCGGCTGTACGTCGAGGATCGCGGGATCTCCGCGGACGCCGCCGACCTGATCGCCCGCGACCACAGCCTTGCGAACTTCTTCGCCGAAGCCCTCGCCGCGCATCCCAACGCCCAGGGCATCGCCAACTGGATCGTGAACGACCTGATGCGTGAGTTGAAGGATCGATCGGTCGCCCAACTCCCCTTCGGCGGAGCGGAGATCGGCAGGCTCGTGGGCCTCATCGATAACGGCCGCATCTCGACCCGTATCGCCAAGGACGTCCTGGAGGAGATGCTCACCACCGGCGCCGACCCCGAGACCGTGGTGACAGAGCGCGGTCTGGAAGTCCTGGACGACCGCGCGGTGCTGGAGGTCATCGTCGATCGGCTGATCGCCGACTACCCGGACAAGGTGGCCGCATACCGCGGTGGTCGCACCGGTCTCCTGGGCTTCTTCATCGGCCAGGTCATGCGCGAGACCCAGGGCAGGGCCGATCCGCAGCAGGTGAGAGCACTGTTGGGAGAGAAATTGCAAGCCGGCGGGTAGCGCAGGGCAGTGCCACCTGGTGCCGGCTGAGAACACAGACCGCCGAGAGCCGCAAAGGCGGGACATCCCGACCGTCGCGTGCCCCTCGAGCAATGTCCGTGCCAGGCTCCGCGGACCGTGAACCGCAGTCCTCCGGGGTGAGTGCGGCGATTCTGCCGCGGGCGGGTGGCCCGGGTGACCCCCCCATGCCCACCTCTCCAGTCGCTTGACCCGGTCCGACCTCGGCGTACACTCCCCCCCTTCCCGGAGGTCCCATGTCCGACGTCGCCATCGTCACCTGTGCCCTCACCGGCGTGCTCACCGACCCCAACCGCTTCCCGGTCCCCGTCACCCCGGAGCAGATGGCGGCCGAGGCGAAGGCGGCCTGGGACGCGGGCGCCACGATCGTGCACGTGCACTTCCGCGACCAGACCCCCGGGTTGGGACACCTCCCCACCTGGGACCCGGACGTGGCCGGGGAGATCATCGACGCCATCCGCGCGGCGTGCCCGGGCATCCTCATCAACCAGACCACCGGGGTGTTGGGGCCCGACCTCTCCGGGCCCAACGCAGTCATGGAACGCGTCAAGCCAGACATCGCAGCCATGAACTGCGGCAGCCTCAACTACCTGCGCACCCGCAGGGATGGCCAGTGGGCCTGGCCGCCCATCCTGTTCGACAACCCGGTGGAGAAGATCGCCCGGTCCATCGACGCCATGTACACCCACGGGGTCGTGCCGGAGTGCGAATGTTTCGACACCGGCATCGTGCGCAGCGTCTCGATGTTCAAGAGCGTTGGGTTGCTCCGAGACCCGATCCACGTGTCCTTCATCATGGGCGTGGCTTCTGGGATGCCCGCCAAACCGGCCTGGCTCCCGCTCCTGATCGAAGAGCTTCCCGAGGGCGCCCACTTCCAAACCATCGCCATCGGCCGCCAGGAGGTGTGGGACCTGCACCGCGCCACCGTAGCGCACGGCGGCCACGTACGGACCGGCCTGGAGGACACCTTCTACCTGCCGGATGGGACCAAGGCCGCCAGCAACGGCCCCCTGGTCGAGGCGATGGTGCGGATCGTCCGGGAGGGCGGTCGCGAACCGGCCACCCTGGAGCAGACCCGCGCGCTGTTTGGAATCTCCTAGAACATCCCCGGTGCCAGGTAGGTGCTGGCAAGCCAGTAGGACGCCACCAGCACCCCCGACGTGAGGAGCCCCCGGAAGAACAACTCCTCGACCTGCTCCATACGACTCGATCCGGCGAAATCGACGGGGGTGTACGCGGACGCCATCATCTCCAGCACCTCGCCGACCCAGCCGTACGCGTCGGTAGGCGCAGCACCGATGCCCACCCAGGGGATGTCGAGGGAGGGCTCGCTGTCGTCGATGACCACCTGGGCCGGGAGCTCGGACGGGCGAGCGGTCGGTATGTGCTCATGCAACATGTCCACATCGAGGGCGGTTTGGTCGAGGTTCATGGTTTGCCTCCCTGCGACACTTGGCATCCATCTCGAGACCGTCGCCAGGGGGTACGCCCAGGGAACCACCACCATTTCAGGCCGATTCACGAGGGGAATCGGAGCAGGAACACACCACATGCGCCAGCCGCGCGGTTCCGCAAGCATGGTCAACAAATGTCACGAGGCGGAATACCCTTCCCAGAAGCGCCAACCAGTACGCTGATGCCACTCCCCGTGGCGCCCCCGCTGGTGGCTCGGCGAGGAAGCGGGCGAGGGCGCCAGACGACCCGACCAGCCTGCGCTGGCGCGACAACTTCGTGGACACGTTCGTACGCCGCGACCTGCCCGACCTCGGCGTCCGAGCGGCTCCGGTAACGCTGCAGCGCCTGTGGACGATGCTCGCCCACCAGCACGGTCAAGTGCTGAACACCGCGGCTCTCGCCCGGGCTTTCGACCTCAAGGAAGCGACGGTGCGCCGGTACGTTGACCTACTCGTCGGCGCGTTCGTGCTCACCCGGCTGCAGCCGTGGCACGCCAACACCTCGAAGCGCCAGGTCAAACGCCCGAAGCTGTACCTGACGGACACGGGGTTGCTGCACGCGCTCGTCCGGGTGGCGGACCGCCACACGCTGTTCGCGCATCCTGTGGCGGGCGTCTCTTGGGAGGGCTTTGCGTTGAGGCAGATTCTCGACCACCTGGACGTGCACCCGGCGGACCGTTGGTTCTGGGCGACCCACGGAGGCGCCGAACTCGATCTGCTCGTGACCAAGGGCGGCCGTCGGCGCGGATTCGAGTTCAAGCTGTCGTCCACACCCAAGGTGACACGCTCCATGCGGAGCGCCTGGCAGGACCTGGGCTTGGAGGTCCTCGACGTTGTGCACCCCGGGCCCGAGACCTGGCAGCTCTCCGACGGTATCCGCGCGCTATCCCTCCAGCGTCTCGCGGCCGACCTCGACCCCTGAGGAGATGGACAAATCGACGAGCAGTGTCCCCCCTGCCTACT
>JAFDJI010000886.1 GCA_019307545.1 Deltaproteobacteria bacterium
AACGACCTGTTGCGGATCGCCCTCGAGCCCCTCCCCCTCGACGACGTGCTGAGCTGGGTCCTGGACATCGCCTCTTCGATCTCGTGGCTCGCCTTCTTGCCGAAGGGCGCCATCTTCGTGTTCGACCCGGCATCGGACGACCTGGTGATGAAGGCCACGGTGGGCCTGGACTCCCATGTGAAGGAGGCGTGTGCCCGCGTCCCCTCCGGGACGTGCCTCTGCGGCCGTGCGGCCGCGACTCGGGAGACAGTGTTTGCCAGTGGCATGGACGACCGACACCTCGTCGACCACGGCGAGTTGGCGCCACACGGTCACTACTGCATTCCGATCCTGCAGAAGGACGCGGTGCTGGGGATCCTGAACATCTACGTGCGAGAGGGCCACCAACCCACACCCGGTGAGAACGAGTTCCTCTCCGCAGTCGCAAACGTCCTGGCCGGGATCATCCAGCGCCAGCAGACAGAGGCACTTCGCAGGACCCACGAGCAGATCGCGCTCTCCCGAGGACGCATGGCCCGCGTCGGGGAGCTGGCGGCAGGGGTCGCCCACGCGATACGCAATCCGTTGCACGGACTCCTCAACAGCGTTGACATCTTCCAGTCGCGGATGTCGCCCGACGACAGGCTCGCCATCGACATCCTCCCCCTCATGCGCGAGGCGTTGCAGCGTATCGAACGGGTGACCCGGCGCCTGCTGCGCCTTACCCGTGAGGTGAAAGTCGCGCCCCGGTCCACCCATGTCGCGGTCCTCCTCGGCGACATACAGCGGCTCGTGGCGGGGCACGCTGAGCAGAGGGGCGTGGTCCTCGGGTTCGAGAAGAGCGACGTGCCCGAGGTCGTGCTCGACCCGGAGCGGGTGGAGGAAGCGCTCGCCAACGTGATCGGCAATGCGATCGATGCCTCGGGCCCCGGAGACGTCGTGACCGTGCGCGCCCGATTCCTGGCAGCGCCGAAGCCCACACTCGTGCTGGAGGTGGAGGACACGGGCGAGGGGATTCCACCCGACGACCTGTCACGGGTCCTCGATCCGTTCTTCACCACGAAGCCGGTCGGCGAGGGCTCGGGGCTCGGGCTCGCCATCACCAAGCAGGTGATGGAAGAGCACGACGGGAGCGTGGAGATCGAGAGCCGGGTAGACGAAGGCACCCTGGTGCGCCTGTCGTTCCCCTGCCCCGTCGAAGGACCCGGGTGACGCCTGGAGCGGCATGAGCACGCCCAAGGGCCCGGAGGACCTGGCTTTTCCACCGGGGCATGTGCGATAATCCGGGGTGGAATCAGCACGGGGGTGAAAGATGAGACGAATGTGGACCGCAGCACTGTTGCTGCTCGCGCTTCCTGCCCAGGCAGAGGATCCCAACCTCGACCTGCTGCCCATGGCGCTGGACCTCGCGGCCTGGCAGGCCTCCGCGGACTCCGGTGCCCTGGAGGAGCTCCAACTCTATCCGCAAGGCACCGGTGCCCCGGGCAACTACGGTTTGCTGGACATCGGCGCACCCAACAATGGGATCCACGACGTGGTGCGACAGATCCTGGAAGGGATTTCCGCGGAGGACCTCTCCTACCACGACGGGCAGCTGGAGATGGACGATAACGGCGAACTCTTCCTTCCCGGCAACCCGGGCATGAGCGCAGTCATCGCAGGGGCGTTGATGGAGATCGTGGACGAGCCCCGCATCATCGCCCTGTACTCGGAGGTCACCGACGCTGGCGCCAACAGCCTGTACACCATCGTCGGCTTCGGCGCAGTCCGGGTGGTGGACGTGGACCTGACCGGCCCGGAAAAGGCCGTGATCATCGAGCGGGCCTCCATTCGGTAGGCCACCGAGGGCACCGTCACTCCAGCGCGGCGAACCCCGGGATCTCGGTGACCGACTTCAGGAGCGCCCCGCGCTCGTGCCCCTCGAGGAAGGCCAACTCGTAGGCGGGGGTGAACGGGTTCGGGATCAGCCCCACTCGTGCACCCCGGGCCAGGGGCAGCACCAGGTCCAGCTCGAAGATGTCGCCGACCACCACCAGGTCGGACCAGTCGGCCCCCACCGTCTCCAGCAGCTCGGCCAGCACGTCATGGTAGAGCCGGCGCCGCAGGTACACCGGGCGATCGAGGCCCGGAAGGGACATCGACTCCGGCACCTCGTCAAAGTCATCGTCCAACCGGTACTTCTGGGCGCGCCCGCGGACCCGCTCCACCAGCCATTCGAGGGCGGAGGTGCCATCGCTCGTCTCG
>JAFDJI010000887.1 GCA_019307545.1 Deltaproteobacteria bacterium
CGAGGGCGTTCGGGCTCACGCCGCAGTTCGACGAGGCGACCGAGGACAACGGCAAGCGGGTGGCGGTGATCGGCGCTGGTCCCGCTGGCCTCGCGGCGGCCTTCAACCTGGCCCAGTGGGGGTACCGGGTGGAGATCTTCGAGGCGAGCGACCGCGCCGGCGGCGCGTGCCACCTCATCCCGGAGCACCTGCTCGACCCGAGCGTGTTAGAAGCGGACCTGAATTTCATCCTCTCGCCGTCGCGCATCCAGCTCCACTTGGAGACCCCGGTCGACGATCCGGCCGCACTCGAGGGCTTCGACGCAGTGCTGGTGACGGTCGGCTTGACCCAGCCGATCTCCCTCGGCATTCCGGGCGAAGAGGCGGCGATCTCAGGGTGGGACTACCTCTCACGCTCCGAGGACTTCGACCTGCCCGGCGCGGTGGCGGTGGTGGGCGGCGGGGCAGTCGCGTGCGACGCCGCGACCACGGCCCGGGAAAGCGGTGCCGAGCGCGTCGAGATGTTCGCGCTGGAGAAACTCGGCGAGATGCCGCTGGACAAGCGCGAGCGCCAGAGCCTCTTCGACTACGGCATCCATATCAACGGCCGGACCCGGGTCGCGGCGATCCACACCGAGGACGGCCAGATCACTGGCCTGGACACCCTGCGCGTGGCCTTCCCCCCCGGCGATCGGCCCTTCGACGAGGGCGCGACCGCCTTCAACCCCCACGGGGTGGAGGACGTACCAGGCACCGATCAGTACCGGGGCGACATCCGCCATGTCATCGTGGCGATCGGACACCGGCCGTCGATGCGTGCGGGTGAAGGCCTCTTCGTGGCTGGAGACTGCGAGACCGGCCCTTCGACGGTGGTCGAGGCGGTGGCCGGCGGCAAGAACGTGGCCGCCGAGATCCACGCCCACCTCTCGAAGGCCGATTGGGAGAAACCGCCCAACAAGCGCAAGAGTCGGAGCACCATCGCTGGCTACGCCCAGGTGCCGGTCTCCCTGGAGGCGGACTTCTTTGGACGGCCCATCCGCTCGCCGTTCCTGCTCTCCGCCGCGCCCCCCACGGATGGCTACGAGCAGATGAAGCTGGCCTTCGAGGCCGGCTGGGCGGGCGGCATCATGAAGACCGCCTTCGACGGGCTGCCCATCCACATCCCGTCCGAGTACATGTACTCGTTCGGCAAGCGGACCTGGGGGAACTGCGACAACGTCTCGGGGCACAGCCTCGACCGGGTCTGCGGCGAGGTGGAGCGCCTGGTGGCCGAGTTCTCGGATCGGCTGGTGATCGCGTCGACCGGGGGGCCGGTCACCGGAGACCCCGACGCCGACGCCGCGGTGTGGCTGAGCAACACCCACAAGCTGGAGTCGGCCGGGGTGATGGGCATCGAGTACAGCCTCTCCTGCCCCCAGGGTGGTGACGGGACGGAAGGCGACATCGTCGCTCAGAGTGCCGTGCAGACCGCGGAGATCATCGAGTGGATCCTGAAGCGTGGTGACCCCGCGGTGCCCAAGCTGTTCAAGCTCACCGCGGCGGTGACCTCGGTGGCCTCCATCCTGCTCGCGGTTCGGGAGACCCTCGAGCGGTACCCACATGCCAAGGCCGGCGTGACCCTCGCCAACTCCTTCCCCGCGGTGGGGTTCCGGCCGAGTCAGGGGAAGACCTGGGATGAAGGCGTCATCGTCGGTCTGAGCGGCGAGGGCATCGTGCCGATCAGCAACATGTCGCTGGTCAAGGTGGCCGGGCTGGGCGTGACCGTCTCGGGCAACGGCGGGCCGATGGACTACAAGGCCGCCGCGGACTTCCTCGCCCTCGGGGCGAAGACGGTCCAGTTCTGCACCCTGGCGATGAAGTACGGCCTGGGCATCGTCGACGAGATGCACGCGGGGCTCGCGCACTTGATGCGCGCCCGGGGCATCGGGTCGGTCCAGGAGCTGATCGGGGCCGCGTTGCCCGACCCGGTGACCGACTTCATGGACCTGTCGCCGGTAAAGAAGATCTCCGTCTGCTACACCGACCTGTGCGTGAGTTGTGGCAACTGCGCGCGGTGCTCCTACCTGGCCATCACGCTCGGTTCGGATGGGCTTCCGGTGACCGACCCCTCCAAATGTGTCGGATGCAGCATCTGCGCCAGGAAGTGCATCTCGGGCGCGCTGTACATGCGAGAGCGGACGCCGCAGGAGTTGGCGGTGCTCCAAGAGGACTGATCCCACCGGTGTCCGAAGCGCGGTAGCCTCG
>JAFDJI010000888.1 GCA_019307545.1 Deltaproteobacteria bacterium
CGTGCTGGTCGTCGGTGGTGTCGGCCCGGAAGGGCTCGCCGGCACGGAGATCTTCGATTCCCGAACCGGCCGGTGGACGCCCGCCGCCCCGCTCCGCGAGCAGCGGCGAGGACACATCGCGGTGACCCTGCCCGACCAGCGGGTGCTGGTGGCCGGGGGCCTGGGCGAGGAGGGGGTCCTCGATTCGGTGGAGATGTACGATCCGGGTAGCAACAAATGGATCGAGGCCCCCGACATGATCGCGGGCCGGGACGGCCACGATGCGGTGGTGCTGGAGGACGGATCGGTGCTGGTGGTGGGGGGCTACCAGCTTCTGGGCTTCTCCGAGGTGGAGTTGGGCAGCTCCGAGGTGTATTCGCCCTTCCGCAACGAGTGGCGCCCGGCGGGAGATCTCGCCTCGGCCCGCCGCGGACACACCCTCATCACCCTCGACAGCGGACAGGTCCTGGCCGTGGGCGGCGCGTTCCTGATGCACACCGTGGGCATCCCCGAGGTCTACACGCCCACCGGGCGCGACTGGAAGTCCCTTGCTCCGGTCCCGGAGAAGCTGTACGGCGCCACCACCACCCTGGCCTCCCCAGGGCAGGTCCTGGTGGTGGGGGGCTGGAACCAGTACGACCTGCACTCCGAGGTCGCGATGGTCTTCGAGGCGACGCTCCAGTAGCCCGCCTACTCGGCGGGGTGCAGCACGCAGCCCCCCACGAAGTCGCTTGCCCACTTCGCCTTCATGGCCTCTCGGACCCGGGCCAGGGGATAGGCGCGTCCGACGAGGGGTGACAGGCTGCCCGCCTCGACCCAGCCCAGGATTTGCGCCAGCCGCGGCCCCCGGATGCTCGGGGCGCGAAGCGTGGAGATGGCGGTGGGGCAGCCGATCACCTTCAACCCCTTCATCATGATGAGGTTGGTGGGCAGCACGTTGGCGTTGGGTGCACCGCGCTGGCCCTTTCCCCGGGCCACGAAGGGCGTCGCGGCCCAGCCGACGATCAGGAACCGGGCGCCGAAGGCCACGCACCGCATGCTTTCCAGGGAGATAGCGCCGCCGATGCTGTCGTAGACCACATCCACGCCCCGACCGCCGGTGAGGGCCTTCACCTCTTCCCGGAACCCGGGCGCGCCGTCGGCGGGCTTCGAGCAGAGCACGTGGTCGGCCCCCTGCTCCCGGACCACGTCCAGCTTCTCCTCGGAGCGCCCGGTAGCGATGACCGTAGCGCCCACCAGTTTCGCGACGTGTACTGCGGCCAGCCCGGTGGAGCCCGTTGCACCGTGGATGAGCACGGTCTCGCCTCGCTTCAGCGCCCCGCAGGCGATGAGGCAGTGATAGGCGGTCTCGTAGTTGCCCAGCAGGCAACAGCCCTGGTCGAAGGAAAACCGCTCGGGGAGCGGCAGCACGGCCTTCGCCGGGGCCACGGCGTAGGATGCGAAGCCGCCGTACTGCTGGTAGTCCCCCACCGAGCGCGGACCCGTCAGCAACCCGTCGGCCAGCACCCGGTCGCCCACGGCGATTGCGCTCGGATCCACCTCGGGGCCGGTCCAGGCGACCACCCCGCTGTACTCCAACCCCGGGCAGTAGGGAGGCTTCGGCATGTGCTGGTACTGGCCGCTGGTCATGAGCAGGTCGACCCAGCCCACCGCGGCGCTCTTCACGGCGATGACCACGTCGGTGGGCCGGAGCCGTCCGGGATCGGGCGGCGGCTGTTCCTCGATGGAAAGGCAGTTGTCAACGGCATCCAGGGGCGTCTCACCGAAGGCGGTGACGACGACCCTCCGACCAGTGGCTTCGAGGGTTGTCACAAAAAGCTCCAATCAACGAGGCGGAGTCTACTGTGTGACATGATGGAGTCGATTCCCGTCGGCCCAACACCCCCGCGCCGGAGGCCCCATGCGAATCCTACTCGCCGTCGTCCTGCTCCTCTCCGGGTGCGCGATGCACGTGCACTCCACCCAACATCGCGACTATGCCTCCGGCTACGATCTGGCCCCGGGCACGCCCGGGTTCTGTGCCGACCGCCAGGACCTTTGCCCCACGGTGGGCCAGGCGCGGTATCCCGGACCGGGCCCGTTCTTCCCGTACTGATCTCGACCCGATGACGAGCCAGGAAATGCGAGCCCTTCCGCTCTTGGCGCTCGCGCTGTTGCTCGCGGCCTGCAACGCCGGAGATACCGACACGATCACCGAGCCGGTCTGCGAGTACGGAAGCGACTGGACCTGCAACGACAACCC
>JAFDJI010000217.1 GCA_019307545.1 Deltaproteobacteria bacterium
GTGGCGTACCCGCCGCGCCCCGCCTGTCCGCCCGGCTGCCCGGCACCACCGGTGCCTCCGGTTCCACCCGAACCGCCCTCGCCGCGGTAGAAGTCGGAGCTGTACACCGCGATCGTCGAAGAGACGCCGAAGATCCCGAAGCTCCCGCCGCCGCCGCCCCCGCCGCCACCGAAGTTGGTGGAGCGGCAGCCGCCCGCGGCACCGCCACCGCCACCGGCGCCCACTGCATCGGCATCCACGCTGTTGTCGCAGCCGCCGCTGCCACCCCCGCCGCCTCCGCCGCTGCCGTTGTATCCGAGGCCTCCCGAACTGCCCGACCCCGCATACCAGTAGTAGTTGACGAGGCTGCCGTCCCGGTCCCCACCGAAACCGCCCGACCCGTTGCGAACCCGTCCGGCATAGCCGGCGTCCGGCGAGTCGCTGGTGCAGGTGCCGCCACCGGCTCCTCCGACGCCGTAGGTCCCCCAGGTGTAGTCGGCGTTGCTGCCTCCCAACCCCGCGGTGTCATCGCAATTCCCGCAGATGGCGCTGCACGTGCCCCAGCAACAGGAGGTGTCGGCCTTTCCGCTGGTGCCGCCGGTGCCCCCGGTGGTGTCGCCCCAGGTCAAGGAGCAGGACTCGTTTCCCCCCGCGCCGCCGTACTGCCGATCGACAGAGCACTGGCCCAGGGCCAGCCGGTACGCGTTCTGGCCCACGCTGCCATCTGCGGCGCGGTCGCTCTGGTTCCAGTTTCCGCCGTTGGTGCCGTTCGTACCCCCGGCACCCCTGCCACCGGTGATGCGCACCCGCTCGAAGGTCAGCGATGCGCTCACCGCGTTGACCGCGTAGCTCCCCTTCCCCTTGCCGCTCAGCGTGCCGCTGGCGTTCGGTCCCTGGATGTGGAGATCGGCGAACAGCACTCCGGTCACGCTGCGCGCGCGCACCCCCAGGTGCTGGCCGTCCGAAGCGTAGTAGGTGCCGAGGATCTTCGACTCGTGTCCCGCCAGGTCCACCGGGGCGCGGTCCCAGGTCGCGTCATACCCCCCGTAGACTTCGAGGTTGCTGGTGGGATGGACCACCTCTGTGTAGGTCCCCGCCCGCAGGTAGAGCTGGTACAGCCCCCGGGTTCCCGCGACGCCGATGGCGTGACCGATGTTTCGGCAAGGGGAGGCGAAGCTGCACTGGGTGTTGTTCACCCCGGCCGTGGAGACGAACACCGCCAGCTCCTTGTCGCCGTCGATGCCATCGCAGTTGTCGTCGTAGTAGGTGACGTCGGGGTCGTCCCGGGCGTCGGGATGGGTATACGGGTCCGCGTCGTTGCAGTCTCCCGGCTCGATGGACACGCAGCTCGGGTTGATCCCGTCGGTGCAGCTCGGGCCCTCGCAGAAGCAGTCGCCGTCGTCGTCGTAGGCGTAGCTGTTCTCGTCGTACTCGCCGTCGCAATCGTTGTCCTTGCCGTCCACCAGCTCGGGCGCTCCCCCGTACACCGTCTGGTCGCTGTCATCGCAGTCGTCGACCGCGTAGACACCTCCATCGTAGGCCAGGCAGGCCTCGTCGATGTGGTAGTCGAGATCGTCGTCCTTGTCGTCCACCACCAGGTTGCAGTCGTTGTCCTTCCCGTCGCACAGCTCGGGTGCCCCTGGGTAGATGGTGGCGTCCTGGTCGTTGCAGTCCCCCTCGTTGACAGTGAAACCGTCGCCGTCGCCGTCCAGATCGTTCGGGTCGATGACCACGATGAAGATCTCCGCCGAGGCTTCGTAGCCGTCACTGTCCTCGACCAGGAGCTGGACCTGGTAGTTCCCGGGGGGGACGTCGACCCACTCGACGGAGGTGGTTCCATTCGTCTCGGGGCTGCCCTCTGCCAGGAGCGTCGGGGTGCCTCCGGTGGTGTCGACCCAGGTCCACGCCACCCACAGTTGGTCGGGGGCTTCGTTCGGATCAGAGACCAGCCCCACGAAGTCCACGTCGTCCCCGACGTCGAACTCGTCGAAGTTGTCGGGGGCGAGGATCTCTGCGGTGGGGTCGGTGTAGGTCGCCCCCACGATGACGGTGATGCTGTCGGACGCGGTCAGACCGCCGAAGTCGGTGGCCTCCAGGGTGATCGCGTGCGATCCGCCGGAGAGCTGAGCCGCGAGATAGCTGTTTCCCTGGGCGTCGGGGAACACCCGGTCCGCCTCTCCCAACTCGCCATCCTGATCGGAGTACCAGGACACGAACTCCAGGTCGTCGAGCCCATTGTCGTCGACCATGGTGCCCCGGAATTCGATGGTGTCGAACCCACCGAACACCGCCTCGTCCTGTGGGGCCGTGATGAGGACCACTGGGCCGATATTCACGGTGTCCGGTAGGTTGAACTCGTTGTTGCAGCCCACCGCCGCGGCGGCGAAGAGCAGCGGCAGGCATCGGCGGGTGACGCGGTTGCACATGTGGCGGGTCTCCCCAGTCCTGCGCATTGTACTCAGCGTGCCGATTCCCCCGCTTGGGACAATCATCGTAAAAGGCAATAGAACCCACAAGATGCGGCCCGCCTCGCTGATTCTCGCCCTACTGCTCTCCTCCGGATGCGGGCGCCCACCCGACGCGCCCGAGGAGTTGGAGGAGTTGTGCGGGTACCTCTTCGCCCACTTCGACGACCAGGCCCGCCGGTCGCTGCGGGCCGGCACGGAGAACCTCGCCGTGTGGCTCGAGGCGCACCTGGAGGAGACCCTGGAGGGCTATGCGGTCGATGATCTCACCCTGGAGGCCGTGGCCAAGCTGGATCATCGAGAGCGATCGGTGGACAACATCGAGGGCGCCGCCGTGGGCTATGAGTCCCGACACTTCGTCGACGAGATGGTGGGACCGCTGGTGGTCGACGAGCAGGAAGAGGTCTTCCCGGAGAGCTACGACAGCCACGAGCGCACCTTCGAGACCGACCCCGAATGCTTCCTCGAGCGCGAGTGCGACTATGTGAGGACGACCAACCGCGTCGAAGCCAGCTACGCCCTCGGGCTCCGGGTGACCACCCATGCCGTCACCGAGTACCGGTGGGTGCGCACCCAGGACGGCTGGGCGCTGCTGCACCGCTCCTGGCTGCGGGAGCCCGCCGAGGTCAACTTCGACTGGATGCAGGTCGAGGCCCAGTACTACGTCGGTGCCAGCCTCCCCCGCGAGGACGGAGCAATTCGCCTGGGAGCGGCCTGGCTCGACGTCCGGCTGAACCACTCCCCCGTCCCGGCGGCGACGGCCCTCGAACTCGTCATCAACTCCATGATCGAGGACGGCGAGAGCCTGGACGCCTACCTCGACGCGCTGTGACCTGCCGGTGGATGGAGCGCCCTACCGAGGCGCCGCCACCACCAGGCGATAGGACCAGTCGCCCCGTCCGCCGAGGGTGTCGGTCTCTGTGACCCGCAACCCGGCCGAGGCGAGCACCGCCAGGAAATCATCCTCGTAGGTCACCTCACCGAAGTCGACGGTGGTGAGGGCGCGAAGCATCGGCTTCATGGCCTCCAGCACGCGCGAGCGGCGCTTCTGGAACGTCTGGGTGAAGAACACCCGTGCTCCGGGGGCGAGCAACCCGTTGACGTGGCGAACGGCGCGCTCCCGGTCGGGCAAGAGCATGAAGCTCGCGCTGAAGTACGCAGCGTCGAACCCCGTCTCCTCGTAGTCGTAGATCGACAGGAGGCGCGTATCCACCCGCTCCTCGAGCCCGGCCCGCACCATGCGGCGGCGGCACCGGTTCACATAGTCCGGGTCGATGTCCACGCCGGTGACGTGCAGGTCCCGCTCGATCAACAGCGAGGCGTTGCTCGCGAGCGCGCCGCCGGTACCGATACCCACGTCCAGGATCCGCGAGCCGGTGGGGACGCGGAGGAGCACCTCCCGGTACCAACCGGTGGTGAGCGAAAGCAGCGCTCGATCGTAGATCCAGGCCTTCAGGCCCACTACGCCCTCCCTCCAGACCAGAGCACCCTACTCCGAACGACCCCGGGTAGGATGCTACGCATGGTACGCACCTCTGGCGAGGATCTGCCCGTCAGGGACCACTCCCTCTGGCCCGTCGTGCCGGTGGCATCCGGTTCTGTGGTACGGCGATTCGTGCGCGGCGCCAGCTATCCCTGGCGGGGACTCCGGTTTCTGTTTCCACGCACCGAGATCTGGCCCTGGGCCGCCGGCCCCTTCCTGATCACACTTTGGATGATTCTCGGCGCGCTGTGGGGTGCGGTCTGGTACGGCGACGACCTTCTAGCCCTGTTCTGGACCAGGCCGGCGCTGCATAGCAGCGGCACCTTCGAGATCGTGCTCTGGGACATGGTCGCGAACTGGCTCAGGCTCCTGGTTTTCCTGGTCCTTGCCGTGGCGTCCTGGATCCTCGGGAACATGCTCGCGAGCCCGTTCTACGATGTGCTCGCCGAGAAGACCGAGGGCTTGGTGCTCGACCGACCCGAGCACCCCTTCGACTGGCGGATCGCCTTCGGCGACGCGTGGATGTCGATCCGCCACAGTGCCCTGGGGCTGCTCCTCTACCTGCTGGTCATGGGTCCGCTGTTCCTGTTGAACCTGATCCCCGGCGTGGGATCGGTGCTCTACACCGCGCTCTCCACCGCCGCGACCGTGTTCTTCGTCGCGCGCGAGTTGATGGACATCCCCCTTTCGCGTCGCCGCACCCCCTTCGTCGCCAAGCTGCGCTGGATGGCAGGCCACAAGGCGCTACTCGCGGGGATGGGCGCCGTGTGCACGCTCCTGCTAATGGTCCCGCTGGTGAACTTCTTCGCAATGCCCATCGCGGTGATGGGCGGGACCTTGATGTACTGCCATCTGGACCGCGAGGGGTTCGGCGTACCCCAGCGCGGGCCGGGTTTCGGTTCTTGAGCCCGGGCATGGCGCTCCCCATGCTGCACGGGTACTTCCTGTCCACACGCAGTCCCGATAGGCCAGTTCCATGCTCAAAGCACCGCGATTCGCGCACGTAGCCGCCGCAAGCCTGAACCAGACCGTGGGCGACTGGGAAGGCAACCGACGGCGCATCCTCGACGTCATCTGCATCGCCCGGGAGCGTGGGGCTCGCCTGCTCGCGCTTCCGGAGATGTGCATCCCTGGCTACAGCCTCGGCGATCGGCTGTTGATGGGCGGCACGCTGGAGCGAAGCTGGCGGATGTTGCGGTCGATCCAGGCGGAGACGGACGGGATCGTAGCGTGCGTCGGGCTTCCCATCCGACACCGTGGTGTGCTCCACAACGCCGTGGCCGTGCTGGCGGACGGCCAGCTCGCGGGCATCGTCGCCAAGGGACACCTCGCGACCGGGGACGTGCAGTACGAAAACCGCTGGTACCAGGGCTGGACCCACGGGGCGGTCGAGCAGTTCGAGTGCCCGGACGGTGGAGACGTGCCGATCGGCCACCTCATCTTCGACGCCCCCGGCATGGGCCGGTTCGGCATCGAGATCTGCGAGGACGGCTGGAAGGGGTTGCGCCCGGGTTCCCTGGACGCGCTCGCGGGGGCTCAGATCCTGCTCAACCCCTCCGCCAGCTGGTTCACGGTGGGCAAGCACCGGGTGCGGCGACGGATCGTCACCCAGGTGAGCAGCGAGGATCACTGCGTCTACCTGTACACCTCGCTGCTCGGCTGTGATGCCACCCGCCTCGTGTTCGACGGCAGCGTGTTCATCGCCCAGGACGGCCGCGTCCTCGCAGAGGGGCGGCGGTTCGCCTTCGACGCCGAGTCGGTGGTGGTGGACCGGGTGGTGGACATCGAGGCCTTGAACCGCCTGCGCATGGAGGAGGGCTCCTGGCGCCAGCAGGTGGAGGCCTTGAGGCTGGGTCAGTTCGGGGCCGTCCCGCGCACCGTGGTCCTCGTGGGCGACTTCTCTACCGAGGAGGTGGCTGAGGCCACCACCCCCTACTGGCTGGAGGGCACCGAGGAGACGTCGCCAGATCCGAGCCTGGACTGGCTGGCCCGGGCCGGCATGATCTCTCGGACCCCCTCCCCGCGGGACCTTCCCTACCTGGAGCTGGAGCTGGCCCTTTGTCTGGGGCTACGGGAGTACCTGCGCAAGTGCGGGATCCCCGGGGTGGCGCTGGCGTTGTCGGGTGGTCGGGACTCGTCGATGTGCGCCCTGCTCGTGCATCGGATGTTCCGATACGACCGGCCGGAGCTGGACCTCGAGGCACTGCGGGCCTACGTCGCGGAACACTTCGTCACCGCCTATCTGGCCACCGACAACTCCAGCGAGGAGACCCGGGCCGCCGCCGCCGCCCTGGCCGAGGAGGTAGGCTCCCGACACCTGGAGTGCGATCTGCAGGGTGCGGTGGACCAGCACGTCGCCCTGGTGAGCAAGATGACCGGTCAGGACATCGGGTGGCACGACCCCGCCTACGACCTGCCGCTGCAGAACGTGCAGGCCCGCTTGCGGGGGTCCCTGATCTGGATGGTCGCGAACCTGGAGCAGTTGCTGCTCATCTCCACCTCCAACAAGTCGGAGGCGGCGGTGGGCTACGCCACCATGGATGGGGACACCTCGGGGGGGCTCGCGCCCAGCGCCGACGTCCCCAAGTCGCTGATCATCGCCTGGCTCGCGTGGGCGGCACGGTTCCATGGTTTCTCGTCCGTGG
>JAFDJI010000218.1 GCA_019307545.1 Deltaproteobacteria bacterium
CTGTACCTTCCCCCCGTCTCGACCCGCCCCATCGAAGACGCCGAGTTGCTCGACCAGATCGATAGTCCGGAGCACCTGGACCGAATCACGCGGTAGCGAAGCTGACGCCGGGCTTCTCGGCGGATGCGGTCCGTGCCTGTGAACGCAGTGCGGCCCGGGGAGCGTGTCTGCTCCCCGGGCATGGGTGTGCGATTCGGATCAGACCTCTTCGGACTCGCCGCAGCCTTCGAGCAGTGCGTTGATCAGCTCCTGGAAGGTGGCGCGGGCCTCCTCCATCAGGGTCTCGTACTCCTCGAACAAGGCCTGCCGCTCAGCCTCGTCGCCCTCGATCAGGGTGGTGATGGCCTCCTCGTGCATGCTGTGGGCCTCCTCCACGGCCGCCTGCAGCACCGCGTAGGCGTCCTGGATCTCGGTGGATTGCTGGGACACCCAGTCCTCCACCTCCTCCTCGCCGAGCGCCTCGAACTCGTCCGCGGCGGTGGTGTCGATGGTCGCCACGAACGCAGCCACCGCATCGTCCACGGAGCCACCGAGCGTCTCCTCGAGAACGCCGATCGCATCGTTGAACACCTGCTCGAGGCCATCGAGCGCCTCGGTCAGCTCGCCCTCCAGGACCTCGATCGCCTCGTTCATCTGCTGCTCGAGAGACTCCACCTCGGCCCAGATCGCGGGATCGTCACACTCGTCCTCGTGGACCCAGGGGTCCTCACCGGGCGGCGGCTCCTCACCGGGCTCGCCAGCCTGGTCACCGGGCCCATCGTTCTCGGTGTAGAAGATGTCTCCCTCGAGGTCGAAGCAGGCGGTGAGGCCGAACCCCAGCACCAGTGCGAGGGGATACAGGAACAGTTGAGTAATTTTCATGGTTCCTCCTAGGTTGAGGCCGGCTGCCGCCAGCCCTGTCAAGCTACCTGGAGAAACGACGATGTGTACTCAAGAATTGAATTCGCCATGCAGATATCGTTCTCATGCTGAGTACAGACCGCAACACGTCGGGCGTAAATTGCTGGTTCTACCAATCTTTCCAAAATCGCCTGTTGCGTCTCATGCCCCACATGGTGTACTCAAGTAGTACACACATGCGATCCAGGTGGTCCCGTGGACACCCCGGACATCTTCCAGTACCTGGACTATCGGAAGTTCCTCGCGGATTGGTTCACCGCGAAGAAGAAGGCAAACCCTCGCTTCAGCCATCGGGCGTTCGCCCGCCGCGCCGGACAGCGGTCCCCAAGCCTGCTCCACCACGTGATCGAGGGGAAGCGCAACCTCACCACCACCACCACCGGATCCTTCTGTCGCGCCATGGGGCTGACGCGGGAGGAGTGCGCGTTCTTCGGCTGGATGGTGGAGCTCGCGCGCGCCAAGTCCCCCGAGAAACGCAACCAGGCGTGGAAGCGACTCTCCAGCGCTCGCCGATTCCGAGAGGCTCGCCACCTGGAAGGGGAAGGCTTCCGCTACCTGTCCCATTGGTACTACCCGGCGATCCGGGAACTCGCGCATCGGCCGGACTTCCGGGATGACCCCGAGTGGATCGCGCACACCATGCGGCCCAAGATCACCCTCCGCCAGGCGCGGACCGCACTGGAGGCGCTGCTATCGATGCAGTTGCTCGTCAAGGGGGACGACGGGCGAGTGATCCCCGCCGAGGCCAGCGTGGTCACCCCCCATGAGGTCGCCGGCCTGGCCGTTTACAACTACCATCTGGCCATGCTGAACCGCGCTTCCGATGCCCTTGCCAACGTGCGTAGCGACGAGCGCCACTATGGCGCCGTCACCGTCGCTGTTCCGGGGAACCTGGTACCCAAGCTGAAGCAGGAGATCGCGGCGTTCCAGGAACACATCCTGGACCTGTGCGACAGCGCATCGGATCCTGCGGAGCGGGTCTACCAGTTCAACCTGCAGCTCTTTCCCCTGTCCGCCTCCGAGGAGGCTCCATGATGCGTACATCTGCTCTGTTTTCGCTGTGTTTTTTCTGGATGCTCGGCTGCAACCCCGAGGCGGAGGACTCCGGCACCTCGGTGGGAAACCCCACCACCACCGCCCTGCGCATGGCCCCCGGCGAAGAGTTGGAGACCATGGGGGCCAGCACCGGGGTCGCGACGATGTTCCTCCATGCGTGCGACGGGGAGCCGATCGAGCTCCCGATGGACCGGGAGATGGACCTGATGGTGGAGTGGGTCGAGATGCCGGCCGGGTCCTGGTGCGCGGTGGAGGTCGTGCTGTTCTCGCCCCTGCACGTCGAGGGCGTCGGTTTCGCCGGTGGCAGCTACTTCCTCGACCTGGACGTGGGCTTCGTGTTCTTCGAGGCCAGCGCCGGGTGGGACGTCGACGGTGGTGCCCACGTGTTCGAGTTCGGCATGCCGGGGTGGATCAACGCTACGGAGTTGGGTGTGGAGGATGGAGTGGACGTCGTGGTGAACCCCGACACGGGCCCGCACGACCTGCTCACGGACCGCGTGATCACCGAATCAGCCCTGTACGAGGACGACGGCGACGGACAGATCTCACCCGACGAACGTGATGACGGGCCCGTGGCGCAACCCCCCGATGACATCCCCGACCACCCCACCGTCCCCGATGACCGGACCTGCGGGTGCGGCGGAGGCCCGAACCTTCCAGGGTTGCTCGCGCTGGCGCTCGCCATCGGCGCGGTGCGGCGCCGCCGCCCATTCCGCCCGGACGTCCCGGCGTAGGACCTGTTGGGAAACCCGCGACGCGTTCGCGGGTCTATCCTCCCGGCGGTACCCACTCGCGCCCTGCTACGATCGGGGAACCCTACGGGGAGCCCTTTCCAGGAGACCGATGCTCGGCCTCGTCCTCACTATGTTGGTGGCTGCCGCGGTGGAGCCACAGGTCTTCACCTGGGACATCACGTTCCTCGGGCAACCCATCGGGGAACAGACCCTCGAGGTCACCTACGACCAGAACGAGGACGGGCTGGAGCGGGTGTTTCGGAGCACCACCCACATCGACGCCCGGCCCGTGGACTTCGAGCACGTCAGCAAGTCGGTGGTGGCAGCGCGGGCCGGAAGCGAACCGGCCTCCTTCAACGCCACCGTCGTCAAGAACGGCGAGACATCGTCCAGCGAGCTGCGATGGAACCACAGCGGCTTGTATCTCTCCCAGATCGATGCCATGGGTCGGGCGACCACCCGTGCCCTACCTCCCGATGCCGCCGACCTCTCCACCGCGGACCTGTTCGACCCGAGGTCACACGTTCCCCTCACCCGCTTCGACTCGGTGACCGTGATCTCGGCGGAAACGGGGGAGATGTGGAGCAGCCAGGTGCGCCGCCTGGGCCCGTCCCAGGTCACCATCGACGGGACTGAGCTGCTGGTGGAGGGTGTGGTCCTCCATCCCCCGGAGGGCCGGACAGCGCTGTTCTACGGCACCATCGGGGTGCCGATACGCTACGAGTACTACGTGGAGGGACGGCTGTTCGAGGCAATACTCCACGACCTGCCACCACCCGGGGTCGACGAGCAACCAGTCCCCGAGGGGCGGCCGACCATCCGCGCCGAGGAGCTGGAATAGCCTGCTACATCCAGCCGAAGCGTAGCGTAAGCCCCATCTCGGGGGCGGAGAGCGCCTTGCCGGCCTCGCCTGGTGCCGCAACGTGGCGGTAGCCTACTGAACCCGCAACGCGGAAGGCGCGGCTGACGTTCAGCTCCAACCCGACACGCGGCACGATGACGGTGGCCGAGCCCATGTGTATGCCCGTGTCCTGGTCCCACATGGCACCGGACCCGATGAGCAGGTCGGCGCGCGGGTGGAGCAGGCGGTGTGACCCGAAGATCCACCCGGTGTGCAGACCGCCATAGAAGAAACGGGCGTCGTGGCTGCCACCGGCGAAGCCACCCGTGCTGTAGAGGGCGCCGCCCAGCACCAGGCGACTCCCGAGCACCGCACCCAACTCCAAGCCGTTGGTGTCCACCGGACCCGTGCCAAAGCCGGTCTGGATGCCGGTCCAGGCACCGTAGACCCCGAAGGCCCCGCTCCGCTTGCGGGTTCCGAAGACGGTCTTCTGTTGGTAGCGCCATCTGCGCTCGGGGGCAGCTTCCACGATCGCGAGCGCCGCCTCTTCATCCTCGTCGAGGTGCTCGGGTTCAGAGGGGTCTTCCGCGATCGCGAGCGGCGCCTCTTCGTCCTTGTCCCGGTCGAGTTCCTCCGGCTCGGGCGCTTCCTCGTCGAGGTCGTCGACCTCCGGGTCCGGTTCTTCCTCTGGACCGCGCTTCTTTCTGAAGAGCCCCGACACCTGAGCCTGGAGCTCCGCGCCCGTCTTCTTCGCCCAAGAGCCGACGCGTTTCGGCGAGACCCCGCGCTTGGCCGGTAGGTCCTCCTCGGCCACCTCCTCGTTGACTGGAGCGGGCTCCTCCGGTGGCGGCGGAGCCGTCTCGGCCGGGGCCGGGTTGGCCGTCGACTCCGCCGCCAGGGAAGGGGGTTCTTCGGACTGCTGGACGGTCTTCTCGGACTTCGGGGACGCATCACCTCCCCACACCTCCAGCGCGGGCATGGCCAACCGATCGGAGGGCGGCTCCTGGTTCTTCAGCGGCGCCGGCTCGCGGTTCTTGGTCCACACGTCCGGAGCTTCCTCATCGATGTCGGGTCCGTTCTTGACCGGGAACTCATCTGGATCCGCACCGTACGCGGCAGTGGCGAGAAAGGCGGCCAGGGTCACAACGACGCGGGATCTCATGGCGGGGTCCTCGTCCGGTCCGAAGAAGTCGTCCCTTGGGACACCGCACGCCGTGGAAGTCGCTACCCGGGAGCGAACACCGGCCAGTACCGACCCTGCACCTCTTGAATGCGTCCCACGAGGTCGCGGGTCTCCGCGAGGGCCGAGCGAATCTGGGGCGGATCGGCCCCACACAGGACCTCGGCACAGCCCCGCGCGCTCCGAGAAAGGCCGCTCAGGTCGTAGCCCCCCTCCAGGAACAGCACCAATCGGCCCCCGGCATGGCGATCGGCCAGATCCCGCACCATGCCGCACATCGCGGCGAAACCATCCTCGGTGACACGCTGGTCGCCGAGGGGATCGTCGCGGTGGGCGTCGAACCCGGCGGAGACGAGCACCAGATCGGGCCGGTAGGCGTCCGCCAGGGGCAAGAGGAGCTGCTCGAACACCGCCCCGTATTCCCGATCTCCCAGCCCCCATGGCATCGGCACGTTGAAGGTGAAACCCGCTCCGGCGCCCCGGCCCACCTCCTCCAGTGCACCCGTCCCCGGGTAGAAGGGGTAGCGATGGGTGCTGAAGAACAGCACATCATCGCGGGTGGCGAAGACATGCTGGGTGCCGTTGCCGTGATGGATGTCCCAGTCCACCACGAGCACCCGCTTGCAGCCATGGGCCGCCACTGCGTGTGCCGCGGCTATCGCGATGTTGTTCAACAGGCAGAAGCCCATGCCGCGCCTCGCTTCGGCATGGTGCCCGGGCGGTCGGACCAGGGCGAATGCCCGCCGTGACGCACCTTCCACCACCGCGTCCACCGCGTCCACCGCCGCTCCGGCGGCCAGCCAGGCCGCGCTTTGACTATCCGGCCCCATACCGGTGTCCGGGTCGAGTTGTGCATGGGACCCCGCCAGTTCCCGCAACCGCGCCACGTATTCGGGGTGATGGATCCGGGTCAGCGCATCGAGCGCCGCGGGTCGGGGAGCCACCCACTCCGCCCTCGGAAGCCGCGCGGCCGAGAGGGCGTCGACCACCGCCGCCAACCGTGCGGGTCGCTCGGGATGGCCAGGTCCGGCCTGGTGGCGGAGCATGGTCTCCTCATACAGCAGCAGCAGGGTTGCCACGAGCCGAGACCCCACCCGCCCCTATCGACCAGACGATCGGACGTACTGCCGAAATCCGAAGACCGTGTCCCCGATGGCGATCCGTTCGCCGCCGGAGAGCTGGCACTCCACCACGAACTGGCCGTCCACGTGCGTCCCGTTCGCCGAGTCCCGATCCATGATGAAGTACTTCGAGCCGCGCCGCACCAGACGACAGTGGTGCCGGGACACCCGGACGTCCTCAGCGAGCACGATATCGTTGTCCGGTCCCCGCCCGATGGTGACCTCGTCGCCCACCATGGGATGGGTCTGCTCGCCGTTCTTGTCCATGAAGATCAGCACGGCCGGGGCGTCCGTGGCTTGCTCGTCGTGTTGCGCCCGCACCGCGGAACGGAGATCCTCCGGGATGTCGAGGTCCTCGTAGTCTTCGTCCATCTGGGAGAAGGGGGAAATCATCACCACGGTCTGACCGAGCTGCTTGTCGAGGTCGGCCCAGGCGGTATCGAGGGCCACGAAGAGGAGTTGGGTCACCTCCGACAGAAACTCGCGTGGCACGTCCACCGGTCCCCGACCGAGGACCTGCGCGGCCTGTGCTGCGAGCTGCTGGCAGGTCGTGACGAGGTCGGGGCTCTCGTCCGGAGGCCGCTCGCGATGGGTCAGCTCGTTCGCCAGGTCGTGGCCCTGGGCCAGGAATTGGGCGCTGGGCCGGAAGCTCAGCCAATCCTCCAGGGTCCGCACGCCACTGTGTCCCACCGTGCGGCGTGATTGCACCAGCTGGAGGAGCTTTTCCCGATGCTTCT
>JAFDJI010000889.1 GCA_019307545.1 Deltaproteobacteria bacterium
ACCTGGTAGGCCGCCGCGCCCACGCAGTCTCCGAACCCCTGGACCCCGAGGATGGTCTCGCCCGCCGCCAGCGGTCGGATGAGCTGGATGAGGCTCCCGCCCCCGTCTCCGACCTCGTCGCCCGAGGCGTAGATCCACACGTGGGCCCCGGTGACGACGTTGGCGAGCAGCACCTGGGTGTCGCCCGGCTGGGGCCCGATCACCACTGGAGCGGGCAGGTCCGAGCAGGGCTGGACGGTGGTGGTCCCGGTGGGACTCTCCACCCCGCACAGCTCCTGGACGTAGGTGAGCGGGTCGCCCTCGGCGACCGGGGGGTCGATGCCGAAGCGGACCAGACCGGACGGGGCACCGCCGCCGCCGATCACGACCCCGGCGCCGTCCTTGATGGTGACCTTGGCCCCGTTCGCCAGCTTGCCGAGGACCAGGTGCTGGCCCTGGTCGTAGATCTCGTGGACCTCGGGCTCCGGGAGCGCGGGTGGGGCGGCCTCCACCGTCTCCGGCAGCGACGGCTCGCTCGGGTCGTCGCAGATGCTCGAGATCGCGGTGACATCGTCGCCTTCGTGGAAGGCGGGGGAGATCCACAGGCCGTGCCGCTCGTTCACCCCCTTGGCGTTCCCCACCACGGTGACCTCGCCATCGTCGTCCGCGCGCACCTCCACCTCGCCCCCCTGGGGCAGGTCGGCCACCAGGGTGGCCACGCCGCAGTCATGGAGCGGGACATAGGGGAACCGGGGCTGCGGCAGGCCGGCCGGATAGGCCTCGGTGTGCGCCGATGCGAACACCTCCGGGGAGGGGTCGCTGGTATGCCCCAACCAGGTCTGCTTGGCGGTGATCGGCTGCCCGAGCGTGTCCAGGGGGGGATCGATCGGGATCATCTGCCCCCACGGGTCCGACCCCGTCTCCGTCCCGACCAATGTCGTGCCGGCGAACACCTCGATCTTGGCGTCGGGAACGAACCCGCGAACCTCCACCGCGGTGGCGCACAGGAACGCGGGCGGGACCACGATGGGCGGGGAGAGGACCGCGGGGTTGTCCACCAGGTCGGAGGTCTGGACCACCCGCCCGCCGACCTGCTCGATGGCGCCGTCGCCGGGTCGCGGCTCGTCCCCGGGATCGCAAGCACACAGGAGCAAGGGCAGTGTCGCGACCGCGAGGCCACGGGCCAGGTGTCGTGTCATCCGGCGCCTCCCCGACCGAGCGCCGTTGGTGTGCGGCGGTGCCTCGATCGGCGCCAGTCTCTTTTCGGGGTGTGACCGCGTCAAGATCTGGCTTTTCGAGTGAGTTCTCGGGAATTCCCCAATCGCCCGTAGTCACCGGGCCCGCGCGCCCCGTTCGTCGGGTATCCGGAAACCCCGATCGGGATGGGCCCACGGCACCGGAAAGGGGCGTTCGGCCGATTGCGATATCGCAATCGTAGTTTTCGGAAGGCATCCGCTCCACAGCCCGCGAGCTCGAGCTGCTCGAACCGGACGAAGACCTCGAACGCGGAGTCCGCCACCAGCGCTCCCCTCGCCATCCCTCAAGGATTGCCCCGAGACGATGTCGTTCACCGGGTGACCTCCCGGTTCATACGTCCACGCCAGACGCGAAACCCGCACGCGAATCGCGCACGCCACACGCCAGACGCGCACGCGAATCACGCACGCCGCACGCTCCACGCCCAACGCGAAACGCGACCTGGGAGGTATTCGGTTCCGGCGGCCCGCGGGCCCCAGCCTTTGTGAGAAGTTCGAGCGCCCCCTTCCGCAAGAGCGTACGTTGATCCTGGCAAGCCGATCTACGGGAGGCCCACCACCGAGCGATTCTCGCATTCGTCCCGGTGGCCAGAGAATCCTCGCGGGGCGAAGGTGTACCGACATGGGTGACAAATCCCCAAGAAAACAGAACAAGGGCAAGAAGCTCTCCACCAAGGAAAAGAAGGCAAAGAAGAAGGCAAAGAAAGACGCGAAGAAGGCACCCTCGTCGGGGTCTGTGGGCCAATGAGGCTGAATAGAACGTGATCTCCAGCTTCATCGACTGGAACAGGCCCCAGGGGTTCCGGCCCCGGGATCAGATGAACATCTGGACGTCGGCTTCCGCGGCGTAGTCGAGGAACGCGGCGGCACCGGCAATCTCGCACCCCTCGATCAGGTCCTTCTCCTCGACGCCCATCACTCCCATGGTGGTCGAGCAGGCAAAGAACTTCACCCCGAGCCCCGAGGCCATCTCGATGAACTCC
>JAFDJI010000890.1 GCA_019307545.1 Deltaproteobacteria bacterium
TGGGACCCGTCAGCCCTTCCTCGGATTCGGCGGAGTGGCACGCATCGCACAACACCGACTCCACGTCCGGGGTGTGGATGTCCTCCGGCCCCTGTGGTCGGCGCAAGAAGGTGACGTAGAGGTTCCGCGGGTAATGTCGGATGGGCACCTTGTGGCAGTCGTGGCAGGTGGTCACGCCCACGTGGACCGAGCGGGCGTACGCGGTGTTCGCGTAGTCGTGGACGTGGCAGTCATCGCAGAAGTCGGCGCCTCTCCAGGTGTAGTTGAACGCGGAGTTCGCGACCGGCACCCCGGTCAGCGCTCCCGCCAACAGGCTCACGACGACCAACAGGGTGCGCAACGGGCTCCCTGCGAGGAACAGGAGAAGGTCGTGCGTCATCACCTCCAGCCGTGAGCGAAGGCCCATGATCACAGACCTCCGTGCTGGTACGCGACCCACAGGAAGCGCAGCTGGAAGCCGCCCCCTCCGACGAGCAGCAGCCCGATCAGGAACGCGACGATGGCGATGGCGGCGGTCCTCATTGCATCGTCCCCAGTCCGTCGCGCCGCTCGGGCTCGTGGAAGTAGCGGTAGATCAACAGTGCGTCCGCGCCGTGGCACGCGGAACACGCGTCCTGCCACCCGGGAATGCGCAGGTTGTCGCCAGGCTTCTCCGCGTCCGGGCCGTGGACCAGGTGGCAGCTGGTACAGGTCAGCTCGCCGTTCTGGCCAGAGATGACCTGGTTCCCCCTGGAATCGAAGAGGGGGAGCTTCCCGAGGGGCGACCACCGGGTCCCATCTGGCTTGAAGATCGGAAGGGGGTGCTCGTACAGGGTGACGTGGTCCTCGCTCCCGTCGGTTCCGGGCGCGTGGCAACCAAGACACCGGCGCGACACAGGGTTCAGCTCCACGTCGGTGGCAACGTACCGGGGCGACGCGCGGTGCATCGGGTGGCAATCGAGGCACTCGGCACCGCCATGGCCTCCCCGGTCCTCCTCAACGCCCTCCTCCTCGTGACAGGAACGACAGCTCGGGAGGTCCAGGTCCGGCTGGTGCTCGTCGTGGCACTTCGCGCAGCTGAGGTCTTCCACATCCACCGGGTGACCGAGCTTCCCGGGCCGAACGCCCGCCTCGGCAAACCGTCCCCCCGCACCGTGACAATAGAGGCAACCTTGCGGATCGCGACTGGTGGCGGACCCGAGCGTGCGCAACAGGCGCGCCTTCGGGTTGCCTTCGTGCACCTGGTGGCACCCGACGCACGGCAGCGGGTCCCCGACCTCCTTGCTCCCGTGGGGACCGCTGGCCTTCTCTGGCTCGTGGCATGAGATGCACAGGAGTCCGCCGTCCATGGGCACCCGGATCATGTGGTCGCCGATCCCCCCCACCAGGTCGTGGCAGGTTCGGCAGGTGTGACCCTGACGGGTCATCGGGAGGTCGGCGGTCTTTCGGGGAACGCGGAAGTCGCGGCCCAGGTCCAGCCCCAGAGGGTGGTTGCGAGCCGGATCCCCACTCTCGCGATGGCAGGCCATGCAGACTTCACCCTGATCCGCGCCGCGTGAAAGCCCCGCATGGGTCGCGCCATGGACCGCGTGGCAGGTGAGGCAGCCCCCGGTGATTCCCGGCGGCAGCCCGAGGTCACCGCCCTCCCCGGTGTCTTCCCGTTCCTCGAGCGCCTCGATCAGCTCTGGCCCCACGGGATGCGTCCTTCCCTCCACGCCCAACTCGTCCACGGCCCGCTCGTGTGCAGCGTCCTCGTGACACCCAATACACAGGGCCGAGTCCTCCCGGCTCATCCGGGTGAACATCTCCTGACCCGGCGCGTGGCGCACCAACTTGTGCACGTCGCCACTGGTGTGTGCGACCCGCACCTCCTCGACAGTGGATACCCCATGTGGGCTGTGGCAGGTCGAGCAGACGATCCGCCCCTGCTCGTCGAGGGGAAAGAAGGTCGGAAGCTCGCGATCGGGGACGATGCCCTCCGGATGACGTTCGAGTTCCGAGTCCCATACGAACCGATCGTCGTTCACGAAGCCATCGTGGCACTCGACGCACAGGTGCCCCTCGTCGATGGCCTCGGTGACATCCGCATCGGAGGCCGGTTGCCGCAGGTGCCGAACCGCAATCTCCTTCTCCGCGGCGGCCACGGCCTCGTCCGTGATCGAGAAGCCCCACACCGCGGCGGTCTTCTGCTCCAGCACGAGGAAGGTGTGGAGGGTGTCGTAGGCCGGTACCACGGCGA
>JAFDJI010000891.1 GCA_019307545.1 Deltaproteobacteria bacterium
CGTCGCCGGGGGTGTAGCAGCTCAGGTCCCCGATGGGAGGAAGGTCTTCCTCGCCGGTGTCATCGGTGTCGTCGGTGTCACCATTGCCATCGCACCCAAGCGCGAGCGCGAGCAGGGGAAGCAGGTGGAGAATGCGCATGGGAGCACCCCTCGGAAACGCGCCTAGTAGGGAGAACGCCCGGTTCTGTCAAGGCGTCCACTGCAGCAGCGCGGCCGCAACCTTCTCGATCCGATCCGCCATGTCGGGACCGAGGGAATTGGTCTCCTCGTAGTGGCCTTCCGCCGGCAGAACGTAGGGGACACCTGAGTGCAGCTCGAAGTCGTAGGCGGGGATGATGTAGCCCAACTCATCGTTTCCGAGACCCACAATCCACTTGTGCTCCGCAGTCATCAGGTCGGCGAGGTAGGGCCCCGGTGGCGCCGCCTCCAGGTCGGGCGGGTTGGGGTTGTCCGAGCTCACCAGCTCCTTGCCCGGCGCATTGACCCTGCTGCCGTCGTATCCCCCGATGATCAGCTCCGGCAGGGGCTCGCCGGGGATGGTGAGCCACTGCATGGAGCCCACCGTCAGCACGTCGACCTCGGTGACGACCCAGGGCAGGTTGTCGTCGTCGATGGGCTGCTCCGGGTCCCAGCGGGTCGTGGCCCGGTCGATCACCCCGAGCAGGCTCATGGCCTGGAGGCCGTGGTTCTCGATCGGGACCTCGAACTTCTCGACCTGGAACGAGAGCTGCGGTGCGGCGCTCGACTCGCCCTCCTCGATGGCGTCCAGGGCCATCTCCCCGAGCAGTTGACCGATGACGTCCACGGCCTCGAAGCTCTTCTCGGTCCACTCGTTGCCGTCGGGGTCGATGGGATCGACACGTAGGGTGGTCATCATCCCCCCCAGCGCACCGTTGATGTAGATGCAGGGCCCGCCCACACCGCTCCGGCTGTAGGTGTCCCAGGTGACCCCCTCCTCGACCGTGGCCCGGAGGGCATGGACAAAGCCGCTGGTCATCAACGCATTGGAGCCGAGGAGCGTCTCGGGGTGGCTGGCCCAGTTCACCAGGGTGGCCACGGTGTCGCCACTGGCATCGGCGAAGCGCGCCGCCCGAAGCTCGTTGCGGATGATCCAGGGATCCCGGGTGTCGCTGTTGACGTTGAATACCCCCTTCTCGGGGCTGTAGGCTGCGGCGTCCACCTCTCCCAGGGTGAGCGTCACCTCGGTGAGCCCGTCGAGCGCTTGCTCGATGGCGTCGACAGCGGCGGAGCGCACCTGCTCCACGTAGCGCGGGTCGTAGCCGGTCTGGGTGATGTTGGGACCCCAGATCCCCATGGTGTCGGGCCCTGCGTGGACGTGAGTGGCGTGCACCACCAGGTGGTCCAGGTCCAACCCGCGAGTGGTGGCCAGATCGCGGATGCGAAGGGTGTCGTCATAGAACAGGCCGATCAGGTCGAAGGCGACGATCGCCACGGTGGTGTTCCCCTGTTCCAGGACCAGGGCGCGGGCCCACAGGCCGTCGCCCTCTCCCCGGAGCCCCATCGAGGCGTCCCGGACCCCATTCACCGGGATGCTGTGGCCGCCGCCCGCCAACCATTGGGCCTGGAACTGGTCATCGTCCTCCCCCTCGTCAGGACCCGGATACCCCTCGTCGCCGGGGCACAGACGGTCGCATCCGCAATCGTGGATCGGCTCGGTGCCGGTCCATTGGTGGTCGCCGTTCGAATCCTGCCAGGTCTCGTAGCACTCCGGCACGATCGACACGACGGCGGCGCCGGCCCGCAGTGGCGCATCCTCCACGAGGTCACACACCCCCGAGGCGTCGCCGGGACAGGCAAGGTCCGGGGTATAGGCGTCCGAGTCGTCACCACCCCTGCAGGCAGCGCACAACAAGGTCCCCAGCGCGAGCAGCGTGTAGCGCATGGCGCTCCCGAATGACGGCCATCGTAGCCCCCGGCCTATAATCCGAGCCAACCATCCACTCTGGAGAAGTCAATGCGCCTTCTTGCAGGCCTGACCTTGCTGACGCTCACCGCGTGCACGGCAGGAGCACCGGACCAGGGGCGGACGCTCTACGTGGAACCTGCCCCGGACGGGGAGTGGGACGATCCCTCGGCGGAGCGCCGCGACGTCTTCACCACGATCCAGGCCGCCATCGACGCTTCCAGTGGCGGCGAGGACATCCTGGTTCCGTCGGGGACCTACCTCGAGGACCTGCTCATCGACGCCACCAAGG
>JAFDJI010000219.1 GCA_019307545.1 Deltaproteobacteria bacterium
GCGGAGCAGGAGCTCTTGGCCTTGGCTTCGGTGGAGCTGTCGCTGTGGGTGGCGCCACACCCACCGGGTCCAGCGCAGCCGTTCTTGGCGGCGACCTCCGCCTCGGAGGATTGGGAGTCGCCTCCGTGGGCGGAGGAGCAGGCCACCACGGCGCCCGCCATGAGGCCTGCGAGGGCGGTGGACAACAGGGTGCTTCCGATCGAGTTGGTCATGTGTTTGGTCCTTGGCGCGATGGCAATGAGTGCCGGGCGCCGGTTGGGGGTTGGGGATCCGGGGACACTACTTCGCGGCCACGAGGGTCGCGTCGCCCGAGGGCACGCGCTGACGGGGCCGGAAGACGAGCGCGTCCAGGCTGAGCTTGCCGGGTCCGAAGACCAGGACGGTCAGGCTGGCGAGCAGGAAGAGGAAGGGGGTGGCGGACAGGAAGCCGTCGGGATTCGAGAGGACCCCCAGCAGCTCTGGGCGATGGGCCGTCGCGTACGCGGTCAGCATGGTGATCACCAGCGGCAGCGCGGCGATGCGTCCACCGAAGCCAACCAGCAGGGCGATGCCACCCAGCAGCTCGGTGGAGCCCACCAGGGCTGCGTTCGCGCCGGCGAAGGGGATGCCCAGCGAGGTGAAGAAATCGGTGACGCCGCCGAGGTGGGTGAGCTTCCCCCAGCCGGTTGCGGCGAACTGGTACCCCCAGTACGCCCGCACACCGAGCAGGAAGAGGGGCTGGATTGCGTTGAGCCCGGTGATGTAGCGGGCATAGGCTTCCCGAAGTCGAGACACGGTTTCCTCCTGTCCTCGTGGGGAACGACACAACGACGCTAGGCACCGCCGCGGCGTTTCTCCCCGATGACCTTCCGTGACATCGTGGGTCGGTTCTTTGACCAAACCGGCCGCGGCATGGAGCGCTATCTGGATCTCGTCCCATGCTACCTTGCCGGGGAATCTGCATCGATACGCCTGGACCGGAACCCCCCGAGACACCCTGCGTGAAAAGAGACCCAACCCGTAAACTCATCGTTGTGTGTTTGGGTCTGGGAGGATTCGCCGGGCTCGGGTGGGAGACGATCTGGCAGATCAAGGCGTCGCTGGCCATCGGGGTGTCGTCCCAGGCCACGGCGCTGGTCATCGCCGCCACCATGGGCGGCATGGCGATCGGGACCGGGCTGATGGGCTTCTTTCTCCAGCGGCGAGCGTCGCGGCAGAACCCCTTTGTCCTCTATGGAATCATCGAGCTTGTCATCGGGCTGTGTGGGTTTTTCGTCCACCAGGAGTTCGCCTTGGTGGCGAGGCTGGACGAGGTGGCCTTCCATCTGTCGGCGGTCAACGCATCGCTCGTACACCTGGTCATGATCGCCCTGACGCTCGGCCCCCCATCGATGGCGATGGGGGCCAGCATCCCCGTGCTGGGGTTGATCGCCAGAACGACTGGGGCTTCGCTGGGGATTCTCTATGGCATCAACACCCTCGGGGCGGCCATCGGGACGCTGATGATGGCCTTTGTCGTCCTGCCGTTCACCGGAATCGCGACGGCTTGCGTGCTGCTCGCCTTGCTGAATGCAGCCATCGCGCTGACCATGTTCGCGTTGTCCCGGGGACAGGCCACCGCCCATGCGAAGGAGGAGAAGGAGCAGCCGGGTCGAAGCTATCACGGGGGCTTCTATTTGGTCGCTTTCACCAGCGGTTTCGCCATCTTCACCCTTGAGGTCGTCTACTTTCGGGCGATGCGGGCGGCCTTCCTGAGCACGACATACAGTTTCGCGATCATGCTGGGGAGCGTGCTGCTGGCGCTGGCAGTGGGGGCCCACTCGGCACGGTTGCTGCGGAACGACCGCAGGACACTGGGTATCGTACTGGCGCTCGGCGGGACCATGGTGTTCATTGTCACGCCGATCGTAGAGCGTCTCGACGCATTCGTTGCCTTCTACGTAATCAATCCGCACCTATGCAAGTTCCTTCTCGCGCTCGGGGTGCTCGGCCCGCTGGTCGCCATCCTCGGCGTGTTGTTCCCCCTCCTCCTCGACGGGAGCAAGAGCCCGCTCGAGTGGGGCCTGCTGCACGCCAGCAACACGTTCGGCGCGATCCTCGGGGCGCTGTGCGCGGCGTGGATCTTTCTCCCGCTGCTCGGGCTTGCCAGGACCTCATGGCTGGTGGCCTTCCTGCTGGTCGTGGCCGGGTTGCTCACGGTCCAGGAGGGCGCAATCCGGCTGCGTGTTGGACTGGCGGGGCTCGGTGCCTTCCTGCTCGCCTTCGTGGGCGAGTCGGGGATCGGCCAGTCCCGGATCGTTGGCCTGCAAGGGAAGCTGAGTACCTCGGGTGGCTTCGAGATCGTGGCATACAGGGAAACCCCGGACTTCACTGTCGCGGTGGTCGGAAGGGGAGAGAGCCGCGGACTGTACATCGACGGTTTCGATGCCAGCTCGGACGAGGAGCGTGTCAGTTCACAGAGCTACATGGCGTGGATGGGTCGCCTACCGATGTTGGCCCATCCTGCACCCAAGGATGCCCTCGTCATCTGCTTCGGGCGGGGGGAGACGGCCAACGCCCTGCGCCTCGAGGATCCCCGCAGCCTCGACATCGTCGACATCAGCAAGGCCGTGTTCGAGTTGGCGCCTTACTTCGAGGGCAACGACAATGTGCTCTCGGACCCGCGGGTCACGCCGATCGTCATGGACGGGCGAACCTGGATGCGACGCACCGACCGGATGTACGACGTGGTCACCCTGGAACCGATGCCACCCACGTTCGCGGGGATGAATGGGCTGTACTCGCGAGAGTTCTACGAGTTGGTGTCAGAGCGGCTGCACCCGGGAGGGACGATCGCCCAGTGGGTGCCCTTCCACCTCGTGACAGCGGACCAGGCCAGCGCCATCTCCCGAACGTTCATCGAGGTGTTTCCCGATGCAGTGATGTGGATTCACATGGCGTATCAGACGGGGATTCTGGTGGGACGAAAAGGAACGAAGTCCGGTATGGGGTGGCCGGGGCTGGAGAGGGATGCGCCCGGGCGAGAGCTGACCCGGGAGGAGATCCTCACCGCCGTTCAGCTCGATCCTGCGGGCCTGGAGGTGTACGGGAAGACGGGTGTGGTCATCACCGACGACAACCAGTACCTGGCCTACGGCATGGAGTCCCAGGAGCACGACTTCGGATCGGTGCGTGGACTACGGTATCAGCGGGAGAGCCTCGAGCGCATCGCGGCTGCGGGGAGGGGGCGGTGACAAGGGCGTACCAGGCGCGGAGCTTCTCATGGACCTGCTGATCAAGTCGGTCAAGCAGATCGGGGTGATCCTGTTGGTGGCCAACGCACTGGTCCTGTTGACCAACAAAGGGATCATCGGCGAGTCCGGGTGGCAGTACACCTACGTCGTCCTGCTGGCGCTCGGCGTGTTCTGCCTGCGGGTCTTCGCCGAGATTGCCTACCTGGGACTGCGGCACTCGGATGAAGACGCAGGCGGATCGGTGGAACCAAAAACGGGCTGACCGGCTTGGCCTGGGAAAAAGTGGACCCGGGGAGGACGAGGGGGGCACGACAGGCGCCGCGTTGACTCCAGGCCCGCTCCGCGCCAAGGTGCGATCCGCTGCCAGGAGATGTGTCATGGGTCAACAGACCGTCGTTCTCGCCTATTCGGGCGGACTGGATACGAGTTGCCTTCTCAAATGGCTCAAGCTGAAGGGGTTCCGGGTCATCGCGTACGTCGCCGATGTGGGGCAGGAGGATGACTTCGAGGAGGTGCGTACACGGGCGCTGAAGACGGGTGCGGACGACGTCCTCGTGGTCGACATGAAGGAGGAGTTCGTCACCGACTTCATCTTCCCCGCCATCCAGGGCGACGCGATCTACGAAGGTCGGTACCTGCTCGGCACCTCGCTCGCGCGACCGCTGATCGCCAAGCACCAGATCGAGGTTGCCCGTCGATATGAGGCAGAGTGGGTCGCCCATGGCGCAACCGGAAAGGGAAACGACCAGGTGCGCTTCGAGGTCGCCTACGCGGCGCTCGCACCGACCATCGGCGTGTACCACGTGTGGAAGAACCCGGAGTTCCTCTCGCAGTTCCAAGGGCGGTCCGACCTCATCGCCTTCGCTCGGGAACACAGCGTCGATATCCCCGTGACGCTGGAGCGGCCCTTCAGCACGGACGAGAACCTGATGCACAAGAGCTACGAGTCGGGCGTGCTCGAAGACCCGATGATGCAGCCCGATCCCGAGATCTTCACCGTCTGTCGTGATCCACGGGACGCACCCGACCGGGAGACCCTGCTCGAAATCCATTTCAAGGACGGCCGACCGATCCGGGTGAAGAACCTCGATGACGGTCGTGAGGAGACCGAGCCGCTGCCGCTGTTCATGTACCTGAACGAGCTTGGCGGGGAGAACGCGATTGGGCGAATCGACATCGTCGAAAACCGCTTTGTCGGCATCAAGTCCCGCGGCATCTACGAAACGCCGGGCGGGACCATCCTCCACGCCGCTTTGCGGGATCTGGAAGGGATCGCGATGGACAAGGAAGTCCGCCGACTTCGGGACATGCTGGCCCCCGAGCTCGCAGCGATCATCTACAACGGGTTCTGGTTCAGCCCCGAGATGGATTTCCTGATGGCGGCTGTGCAGAAGAGCCAGGAGATCATCGACGGTTTCGTCCGGCTCAAGCTCTACAAGGGCAACGTCATGCCCGTGGGGCGGGCATCACCGAGCTCGCTGTACGACAAGGAGCTGTCGAGCATGGATATTGCCGGTGGGTTCGACCAGGTCGACTCACTCGGGTTCATCCGGATCAATGCACTACGACTGATGGCACACCGGGTGATCCTCAGGGAAGAGGGCGGTAAATGAGGCTGTGGGACACCGCGGGTACTTCGGTCGACGGCGCCATCCTCGCCTTCACGGTCGGCGACGACCCGATTCTCGACCTGGAGCTCCTGCCCTTCGACTGCATCGGATCGGCGGCGCACGCAGAGATGCTCGCCGAGATTGGCGTGTTGACCCAGGCCGAGCGTGACGATCTGCTCGACGCACTGCGCGAGGCCTTCCGCGGGGCCAAGGCGGGGGAACTCGAGATCCGGCCGGAGCAGGAGGATTGCCATACCGCCCTCGAGGAGCTGCTCACCGCGACCGTCGGGGAGGCCGGCAGGAAGATCCACACCGGCCGGTCACGCAATGACCAGGTGATCGCTGCCCTGCGCCTCCTGGTGCGCGAACGGTTGCTCGAGCTCGCGACGTGCCTGGCGAGCCTGATCGAGGCGCTCGTCTCGCGGGGTGCGCAGTACGGCAGCGTCGTGATGCCCGGATACACCCACACCCGTCAGGCCATGCCGTCGACCGTCGGACAGCTGCTGTTCGGTGCGGCCGAGGGCGCGATTCGCGACCTCGAGTGTTTTCGGATCCCCTTGGCACAGGCGAGCCGCGCCGCCCTGGGGTCCGCCTCCGGGTACGGTGTCCCGCTTCCACTCGATCGGGAGAGGGCCGGAGCACTCCTTGGGTGCACCGGGATCGATCTCAACACACTCCACGTGCAGAACTGCCGCGGCAGGCTGGAGGCGTCGGTGCTGTTCGTCCTCCACCAGGCGACGCTCACGCTTTCGCGGCTGGCTGCCGACCTGGTGTGGTGGTCGTCGGAGGCCTTCGGGTTCTTCAGCCTGCCGGATGCGTTGACCACGGGGTCGAGCATCATGCCGAACAAACGAAACCCGGACGTGCTGGAGCTGGTGCGTGCGCTTCCCGCGTCGATGTTGGCGCGCTACACCGAGGTCTGCGCCGCCCTGCACGGGTTGCCATCGGGCTACCATCGGGACCTGCAGAGGACGAAGCGACCGCTGTTGCGCGGCCTGGCCGAGGCGCGCGCCGCCATCTCCATCATGCAACTCGCCGTGGAGCGGCTCCGGGTCCATCCGGAGCGGTGTCTGGGTGCGATGTCGGACGGCATCTACGCGACCGACCGCGCCTACGACGACGTACGCAAAGGCATTGCGTTTCGCGACGCCTACCGGCGTGCCAAGGAAGCGGGCAGCCAGCCGATGGACCCGCAGGTGGCCCTGCGCCAACGTGCGCACCTGGGGGCGCCCGGGACCGATCAGGCCGGTGCCCTGCGCGAGGCGCTGGCCGCAGTGCGCTCTGGGCTGCTCCCCTTCGAGCAAGGGGCGGCGCAGGCCCGCTCCCTCCTCGTTGGGGGGTAGCAGGGTCTCCACCACCATCTGGGCGCAAGAGGGACTACGATGCTGACGGCATCCATCCCCGCGCGAAGGGACCTGGGCCCGCGGGAACCGACCGAACATGTCCACACGACGTAATCGCATCCTCATCCTCGGTCTCGGCGGCGTCGGCTACTACCTCGCCAAGCGGCTCGCCCACGAGGGGCACGCGATCACCGCCATCGAGTCGAACCCGGATTTGATTCGACGCGCCGACGGCGAGGTCGGTGCGCGCCTCGTCCAGGGCGACGCGATGTGTTTCGACTGCTGGCGGGAGGCCACCGAGCAGAAGCTCGACTACCTCATCGCGGTCACCGACAACGACGCGGTGAACATCCTGGCCGCGCAGATCGCGCACCGCCTGGGCGTGCCGAGC
>JAFDJI010000892.1 GCA_019307545.1 Deltaproteobacteria bacterium
GCTGTGAGCTGGAACCTGGTCCGCGCCTGGCGGGATCGTCTGCGACAGCGCGATCCGAGCTTTCTACCTACCGGCCTTTCCCCCGAAGGCGCCCGCGAAGCCTTGAAGGCTGCTCTCGATGCCCTGGACGACGAGAGTCTCGACCGCATCGCGGCCCTGGGGGGTCGCGCCTTCCCCACTGCCGCAGTGGTGTGCTCGACCACCGTCACGACCGCCCCCATCGAGTGGTGCGCGGTGCTGCTGGGGCGTGGGAGCGCGGTGCTCCTCAAGTATTCCGCGGATGACCCCGGTCTCACCTCGCTCCTGGTGAGTGCCGCCCGCGATGTGGGGCTCCCCCTGGTGGGGGTCACCGAACGCGCGGCGATCCTCCAGGCCGACCTCGTGGTGGTGATGGGGTCCGATGACACGGTGCGCGAGATCCGCTCGTCGGTGTCGGCCCGGGTGCGGCTCCTGCCTCACGGCCACCGGTTCTCTGCGGCATGGATCACCGGCAACCCCCTTCCCCCCGACACACGGGTCCCGGAGAGCTTTCAGGGGTCCTGGGGCGGGGTGGCGGCCGATTGCGTCCTCCATGACGGGCGCGGATGTCTGTCCCCGGTGGCCGTCTTCACGCCGGTTCCGTTGGAGACTGCGTGCGACCGCCTCGCCGACGCGATGTTCCGTGCCTCCTCCCGGTGGCCCACCGGCACGGTCTCTTCCTCCGAACACGCACACATCCGGTCGCGACGCGCCCTGGCCCGGGTGACCGGGCAGGTTCGCGAGGGCCGCGACTTCAGCATCCACGGGCTGCCCGTCGAGCACATGGATCTCGTGGCCCTGCCCCGGTGCCTGGCCGTGTACCAGGTGGAGGACGCCACCCAGGCGGCGCGTGCCCTCGCCCCCTATGCGCGGTGGCTGTCGACCATCGGCACCGATGATCCGGAGAGCGTGGGAACCTGGCTCTCCCTCGGCGCCACCCGTGTGTGCCGACAAGGGCGCATGCAGCGTCCACCCGTGATCCGTCCCCATGACGGTGAGGACTGGCTCCACGGCACCACCCGGTGGATCAGCGAGGAGTTGGACGCCGAGACGCCCTAGACCCTGAGCGTCCCGTCGCGAATGTTGGACTGCTCGCGCAGTCGCAGCAGCGCTTCCCGCTCGATCTGCCGCACCCGCTCCCGGGACAGGCCCATCTCCTTGCCCACCTCGCTGAGGGTCCGGAACTCACCGTCCTCCAGCCCGTACCGGCGGGCGAGCACGAACTGCTGGCGATCCGTCAGTACCACCTTGAATGCCTCGTGCATCCGGGCCAGTTCCTGGGCCTGGATCGCCTCGGCATCCGGCTCTACGGCGTCATCGTCCGACAGGAAGCGCTCCAATGGGCGCGGGCGGGGCCCATCGTCCACGGGCTGCTCCAAGGACACCGTGTTCCCCTGCGACAGCAGCAGCTCCGCGCGTTCCTTGTCGATGCCGACCTCCTCGGCCAGCTCGGCGATCCCGTAGCCGATCCCGGCGGCCTCGAAGCGCTTGACGGCCTTGCGAAGGTTGCGCGTCTGCTCGACCGCGCACCCGGGAAGGCGCACGGGCCGCCCGGTGTGGTCGATGGCGCGGGTCATCTGGGCGCGTACCCACCAGCGGGCGTAGGTGCTGAAGCGAATACCACGGTCCGGATCGAAGCGCTTCGCTGCCCGCAACAGCCCGATGTAGCCCTCTTGGACCAGGTCCTCCTCGTCCATGAACGGCCCCGCGAGCTTGCGGGCTTCCCCGTGCGCGATCCGACGGCCGGACATCGCGAGCTGCCACCGCAGGTGCTCGGCCTCGGCCCAAGCGGTCTTCGCCGCGCGAGCCTGCTCCTTCAGCGACTCCTCCGCCAAGGCGTGCTTCCACACCGCCTCCACCGCGGACTCCAGGCGATCCACCGAACCGGCCCGGGTTCGCTCGGCGCGGTCCGGCTTTCGTCGCACGATGCCTTCGGCCACGTCCACGCCCCTGATGGCTTCCTTCGCGCGGTTCTCGGCCCTGCGGATGGCCCGCGCGATTTCCTTCTCCTCTTCTGCAGTCAGCCGCTCGGACCGCCTGCGAGAGGATTCGGAAAGGGAAGTCATCGAGTCTTTCTCCTGGACCCCGGCCGTGTCGCCGGAAGATACACACCAGTGGGTTGTCGTCGAGTCAACGGCAAGATTGTCAGGGGCGTATGCCCGCCCTCGAGCGCACTCTCGCGAGCGTACGCTCCGCA
>JAFDJI010000893.1 GCA_019307545.1 Deltaproteobacteria bacterium
CGCGGGGTGTCCCGCATGGACCACGTTGTATAGGATGGCGTGTCAACGGAGCCCGCATGGCGACAGCACAGACCTACCTCCAGCTTTCCCCCGAGTTCGGCGGCACCAAGTTCGGCCCCTTCAAAGGTGTGGAGATCCGGCTGGGATCGGACCCGTCGCGGAACGACATCGTTCTTCCGGAGGCCTTGGGGGTCTCTCCCGCGCACGTCAGAATCGTGATGCAGAAGGACGGGACCTACATCGTCGCCCCCACCGAGCGCACCGCGACCGTGTATCTGTGGCGGGCCGACGGGCGCCCAGCCAAGCTCATCACCACGCCCACCGCGGTCCACGCCGGCGACGGGTTCTCGGTGGTGACCGCGGAGGGACCCCGCTTCTACATCCTCCTCGAGCAACCGAAGAAGGGAGCCGGCGGACAAGACGACGCGGTGGCGCCTCCCGACGACAAGAAGTCGGATCTCGGCGGCGGGGTGATCGCGGAGATGAAGCGGCTCGGCCTCGCCAAGTTCATGACCACCGGGATCGGCAACTTCTTCCAGACCGCCTTCATGATGGTGAAGACCGGAACGATCTTCTCGCCCCGCTACATCGTGATGGGGATGATGATGATCGTCCCGCTGATCATGGCGGGCGGCGCGGGCTGTGCGGCGCTGAGCTTCAAGTTCAAGTCCGACAAACAGGGCGGGGAGATCGACGAGTTGAAGTCGGACCTCGAGGCCTGCGGCGCGGGCGACCAGGGCGGGGATCCCACGGTCGGCAGCCTCACCCAGGCGATCCTCGGCGACCGGGAGTGGCAGCAGTCCCTCGAAACCGACCCCGATTTCAACGGCCGCTACCTGAAGCGGCTCAAGACCATCTTCGAGCGCAGCGATCGCTATCAGTGGGTGTACAAGCGCAAGGCCTCCGACTTCACCAAGCTCCAGGGCCGAATGGACAAGGAGATGGGCCCCGCGCTCACCCGGGTGTTCGCGTACATCGCCGCCCATCCGGGGTACGTGTCCGACCGCCAGTGGGGGCTCATCCGGAGCAACTCGGAAGGGACGCGCACCTGTGGTCGGGGCCCGGCGCTGATCACCTACCGCCAGTCGGTGAACCTGGACATCGCAGCCGAGCCCGACGCCCTGGTCGACGCGGGGATCGCAGCCTCCGACGACCTGGACCTCAAGGCCGCGCAGATCCGCGCCACCATGGGAAGCGACGATCGGGAGTTCGAGAACGAGGAGATCCAGGCCGAGGGCGCGGGGCTCCAGGGCGGCTTCCAGTGCCTGTACCTGGAGGGCGACGACGAGCGGGAGGACCCAAAGGCCCTCGCAAAGGCCCTCGGAAGGGCCCTCGGCCCGGACGTCTCGAAGAGGATCCCCGAAGAGGGGCGTGACAGCTGGATCACCGCTCGCCTGGTGAAGTTCTACGCGGCCGACTTCATCCTCGGCTACGAGGATCTCGACCTGACCGGCATCCCCTCGGTCGCGCTCGACGAGATGGGTCCCTCCCAGAAGGAATTCGCCCTGCAAAACGCGGCCGACGTCACCGCGCGGTCGGTCGCGATCCCCTGCCTGGCGATCCTCGACGAGGTCCCCGCCGACCACCTGGGCCAAGCCCCCACCCTGGTGCAGTGCGGCGTCCTGAACCTATTGGTGCTGCGCAGCGGCAAGTAGCAGGCTGCTGACCCGCGCTGGAGCCGGCCTCAGCCGCGCCGGCCGATCGCCAGGCCGAGGGCCAGGGCCACCGCGGCGATACCTCCCGATGGGGCCACGGCGCAGCTCGGGGGGCCGCCTGGGTCCCCGGCCAGGGCCGCCGCTCCCACACCATCGACGGCCGTCTCGCCGGTGTCAGCCCAGTCTCCGGTATCGCCCGTATCAGCGAAGCTCATCGGCGCATGCAACGCGAAGACGAGGAACATGACAGCGATTCGGCTCATGGGGGGCTCCAAGGTGACCTTGATGTAACCAACCTGCCGGATTATTGGCGGTGCGTTCATCGGCGAGCGCGCCATGGGCGATGCGTTGCCGCGTTCACGCCAACGAGTTCCGGAGTTCCCATGGTCAAGGGTAAGTCGACGATTGCCAGCCTGGTGCGAGCCGCCGCCAAGGATGAGGGCGAGTTCAAGAACGTCGTCCAGGAAATCCTCGACGCGGCCGACCACGAGCGCACCGCGGAGTTTTTCGACCGCCTGAACATCCCCCGCTCGGTGCTCTCCGAAACGAACGACAACCC